>JAJXVC010000111.1 GCA_021782295.1 bacterium
GAGGAAGGCGGTTTCACAGGAGGGCCCGCGCCTTATTGCTCCGCCTGTAGCCAGCGCCAATGCCGAGCGAACAGGATACCCGCGAGAACGAGCATCGCCAAGGCGATGGTGATCCGGCGCACCGCCGCGTAACGCGCGTTCGCCAGCAGGGCGGCGGGTGCGCCCTTGAGCGCGGATGCGGGAGGCTGCGGTGCCGTCGCAGGCATGCTTCCGGGATGCATGGCGCCGGGATGCATTGCGCCGGGTTGCATCGGCATGCGCTCGCGCCACATCATATCGGCGGGGCCGCCGAAGCGTTCGATGCGGATATTTCTGCCGATGAACGGATGGAACGGCGTTGGGTGAGCGAGTTGGAAGACGCCGGAGATGCATGCTGCCGTGCCGATAAAAAAGACGATGACGGCGATGAGGCAGACCGCGTAGCCGTAGATATTTGCGATGACGGGGACTCGTTGCATGGGAACCTCCAATGGAGATGGTGCGTCTATCGTAATGAGGTGCTCTGAGAGTCACCTGAAGAGCGGCACGAGGGAGGGGAAGCGTCGGCGCGAACAAGCCCCGCCGTGAGCATGCATGTCGCCATCGTCGGCAGCGGGCCGTCGGGGCTTTATACAGCCGACGCTATCGCGCGCCTTTTTCCCGATGCGGAGATCGACATCTTCGATCGACTGCCGACGCCGTATGGCCTCGTCCGCGGCGGAATAGCACCGGATCATCAAAGTACGAAGGCGGTTGCAAGAGCCTTCGAGCGCACGCTCGCTCGCCCGGGAACGCGCTTTTGGGGAAACGTCGAGATCGGTCGAGATCTCACGTACGACGAGCTCAAGGCGGCATACGAGTTGTTGATTTTCAGCGTGGGAGCCGAAAAGGATCGCGCGCTCGGAATCCCCGGCGAGCATCTTCCTGAAGTCTACGGCGCAGCGGCCTTCGTCGGTTGGTACAACGGACATCCGCTCCACCATAATCTGGAACCGAAGCTCGCCGGTACCGCGCTCGCAGTCATCGGCAACGGCAACGTTGCATTGGATGTCGTGCGCGTTCTCGCAAAAACGCAGGCCGAACTTAGGGATTCCGATATCTGCGAACACGCATCCCGGCGCATCGGTGAGGCGCAATTGACCGATCTCTATTTGATCGGTCGACGCGGGCCGGTCGAAGCGAGTTTTACGCCGATCGAACTCGCCGAACTCGGCGAGTTGGAGCGCTGCGATATCGTCGTCGATCCGCAGGCCGTCGCGATCGACGTCGGCCCGGAGGTGCCGGAAAAAGAAGTAAAAGTGCGGCAGCGTAACATCGAGATACTCCGTTCATTCGCCGCGCGCAACGGCGCACCGAAGGCGATGCGCATTCACGTGCTGTTCAATGCAGCGCCGGTCGCGATTCACGGCGATGCGAGCGTGACGGGATTGTTGTTGGAACGAACGCGCGTGGTCGAGGGGCGAGCGGAGCTCACCGGCGAGCGATTCGAGCTTCCAGTTGAGAGCGTCGTCGCGGCGATCGGCTACCTCACACCCGCCCTGCCCGGCGTTCCGTTCGACGAGAAGCGCGGGCGTTTCCAGAACGACGAAGGTTTGATCGAGCCGGGTGTCTACGCAGCGGGCTGGTGCAAGCATGGGCCGCGCGGAGTGGTCGGGACCAATCGTACCGACGCGGGGATTCTCGTCAAACGCATCGCCGAGGATCTCGCGGCGAAGCCGCCGGCGGAAGGGAAGCCGGGAGCCGATGCCGTCGCCGCGCTCCTGCACGAGCGCGGCGTCCGCGTCGTCGACTTTGCCGCCTGGAAACGCATCGACGCAGCGGAGATCGCGCGCGCGACGCCGCCGAAGCCACGCGAGAAATTCGTGACGACCGAGACGCTCTTGGCGGCTGCCGCCGAGTAGAGCGAGGACGGGCGGGAGCGTTCGCTCGGGCGGATGCAAGGAGTCTGCCGCCATCTTTCAAACGGCTCTCGGATGGTTGATTTTCTCTTTAGCGGCACCGCCCGCATCATCCGCGCCGTTCTCGGCGTCTTGCTCGCGTTCTGGGCCTTCCACTCCCTGCACGGTATCGGTCGCGATATCGTTGGGATCATCGCGGTGGTCTTCATTCTCTCGGGGCTGATCAATTTTTGCGGACTCTCACCGCTCTTCGGCGGGCCGTTCATGAGACGCGCTCCAAAATAAGCGCGAACCCGCAACTGAACGTCGCTTATGCAGGGTAGCCGGTAATGCGCCGGATCGCCCGATAGAGCGGCGCGAGCCGTCCGTACATCCGTCGATAGACGTTCCGATAGAGTTCGTCGTAGAGCGAGCGCGCTTGGGAGTTCGGCTCGAAGGTGCGTGCAGTTCGCGTCATCGCTGCGACCGCCGTAGGAAAGTCGCGATGAAAACCGAGGCCGACTGCTGCGTCGATCGCCGCACCGAGCCCCGAGGTTTCATAAACGTGCGGTCGCGCCGTCGGTAAGCCGAAGAGATCGGCGGTGAGTTGGAGCGCGGCATCGCTCTGCGAGCCGCCGCCGGCGACCCGCAGGCTTTGCACCGCAATGCCGCTGCGCTTTTCGATTCTCTCCAACCCATCGCGCAATGCGAATCCCAACCCCTCGAGCATCGCTCGGTAGAGGTGCGCGCGCGTATGGATGTCGCCGAAACCGACGATCGCGCCTTTCGCTTCGGGCATGCGAATGCCGGGCGTCCAATACGGCTGCAGCATCAACCCCATCGAACCCGGTGGAACCGATTCGACGAGGTCGTCGAAATAGGCCTCGACCGGTTTCCCGCTGCGTTGCGATGCTTGCTGTTCGAGGTGGCCGAATTGCTCCTTGAACCAGTTGACCATCCAGTAGCCGCGGAAGATCTGCACCTCGGTGGTATAAGCGTTGGGAATCGCCGCGGGGTAGGGCGGAACGAAGCGCATCGCTTCGAGATAACGATGCGAGAGCGTGTTCACCGTCGCGGTGGTTCCGTAACTCAGCGCCGCGATATCTGCGGTGATGCAACCCGCACCGAGTACCTCGCAGGCTTTATCTGCAGCGGCCATGACGACCGGAGTTCCTTGAGGGATGCCGGTGGCAAGCGCTGCCTCGCGATGAATCTCACCGCCGATGCTACCGGGGGCGAGCAAGCGCGGGAGCATCGACGCGCGAATCGGCATCACATCCCATTTCCAATCGCCGGTACTCGCCCATTGCAACTGTTTGAAATCGAACGGAACGTAGCCGACCTGCGCGCCGACGGAGTCGATCCATTCGCCGGTCATGCGAAATAAGAGATAGCCGGAGAGGAGTACAAATTTGTCGGTCTCTTGCCACAGTTCGGGCTCGCACTCGGCGATCCAATTCGCCTCGGCCTCACGCTGAAAGTACTCGATCGTTTCGCCGACGCCGGCAAGCGCGAAGGCCGCTCGCCATCGGAGTGGGAGGCGCGGCACGCGCGTACTTTTGCGCTGATCGAGCCAGGTGATCGCCGGGCGCAACGGTTTTCCGTTGCGGTCGATGGCGACGACGGTGCCGCGTTGCGTCGTCAATGCTACACCGGCGATGCGTTCTTGAAAACCGGCGTCGATCTCCCAGAGCGCGTTACACGCAACCGAGAGACTTCGCCAAAAACCTTCGGCGTCGTGTTCGTGCCGCCCCGGAGCCTCGATGATGTAATCGTCGAGAGCAATGCGCGTCTTCGCCACCAGCGTACCTTCGGCATCGAAGAGCAATGCGCGCACGCTCTGCGTTCCATTGTCGATTGCCAGCAAGAGATCGCGCTTCACGCGAGCGCTCCGTAATATGCCGCTTGGAGCGTGCGATACGCTTGCGCTTCGTGTTCGAATCGCGCGTTCTCCCAAAGAAGCTCCTGTACGCAAATCGTACGCAGGCGCGCCGCCCAGCGGAGATCGACCGCAGGGGCAATAAGCCCGAGCCGCGTTCGGCGTAGCAATAAGTCGTCGAGATGCTCGACGCTTTCGTGTCGCGCGGCCCAACGGAGTTCGGCCCAGAGCGTCGGCGTATTATCGACGGGGCAATGCTCGCTTGGCGGTGTTTCGTCGAGCAGTAATTGTGCGGAGGCACCGTAGCGGCCGGCGAGCCGTCGGCGATCGGCGAGCGAGAGGTGCGGCGCGTGCGGAAGATCGGCGCGCGTAAACGTGGGGCGCGGTGCGAGATCGAATGAATCGAGTCGCGGGGCAACCGCATGCAGCGCGGCCATCGCCATCGGGCGAAACGTCGTGAGCTTACCGCCGGTGACGGTGAGCATTCCGCGCTCGTTCCACATCGCGCTATCGCGCGATTCTTTCGACGGATCGGCGCGGCCGCTCTCGATAACGGGTCGGACGCCGGCAAAGGTGGCGATGACGTCGGTGCGATCGATGGCGGCGGCGGGGAAGCAATGCGCGAGCGCTTCGAGCAGGTAGGTCGCTTCGCTTTCGGAGATCGCGGGTTCGCCGGAACGGCCCTCCGCATGATCGATATCGGTTGTTCCGACGAGTGTTATGCCGAGCCACGGGTAGGCGAAGACGGGGCGTCCGTCGCGCGGATGCGAGAATGCGACCGCCTGCGCTAACGGCAAACGCCAATCGGCGATGATGAGATGACTTCCGCGAAGCGGCCGAAGTTTCGCGCGTGCGCCGATCTGCATGCGCAACGCATCGGCAGCACTCCCGGCGGCGTTGATGACGACGCGCGCGCGAATATCGATGCCGATATCGTTGACCTCATCGACGGCATGGACGCCGCTGACGACGCCGTTGCGCTCGATGAGTTCGCGCGCTTCAACGTAGTTCAGCGCGATCGCCCCTGCGGAGCGAGCCTCCTGAATCAGGCGTAGCACGAGGCGAGCGTCGTCGGTCGTTGCATCGAGATAGTCATGCGCGCCGAGAAGCCCCGAAGCATCGAGCATCGGTACGAGTTGCATCGCTTCTTCGGCATCGAGTGCGCGATGCTGACGATGCCCGGCGAAGAGATCGTAGAGCGCGAGCCCGAAGCCGAGCGTTTTCGAACCGGGTTTGCTGCCGCGATAGTGCGGCAGAAGAAAGTGCATCGGATCGACTAGGCCCGGCGCTTCGCGCAATAATGCTTCGCGTTCGTGTACCGACTCCCGCGTGAGCGCGAACTTCCCTTCCTTGAGATAGCGTAGCCCGCCGTGAACCAGTTTCGACGAGCGGCTCGAAGCTCCGGAAGCAAAGTCGGCGCGTTCGATCAGGGCAACACGCAAGCCGCGGCGCGCGGCTTCGAAGAGGATGGCCGCACCGGTGACGCCGCCGCCGATCACGAGAATATCCCACGGCTCAGCGAGCCGCGCCCACGCACTTGCTCGCGATGCGCGCGAAGAATCGTTCGCTAACACAGTTTCCCGGGATTCATCATCGCATCGGTGTCGAAATGGCGGAAGATCGCGCGCATCGCGTCGATTCCGAGCGCACCCTTCTCTGCCGCGAGATATCGACGATGGTCGATTCCGACACCGTGCTGGTGGCTGATCGTTCCGCCGTTTGCAACGATCGCTTCGCTCACCGCGCTCTTCAAACGCTGCCAGCGGGCGAAGTTTTCTTCGTACGTCGAAGCGAGGCGGAAGATGAAGGTGCTGTAGACGCTCGAGCCTTGCGGATAGACATGCGATAGATGCGTGTAACCATGTATCGCTTCGCCGTCGAATGCATCGACGGCGGCGGACTCCATCGCGGTGACCATCGCACGAACCCGCGGCCAATCGACGGCCGTTTCGACGGTATCGACCGCGTAGCCGTGCTCCCAGAGCGCGTTTCTGAGATAGACGCCGCGAAAACGATTGCGGCGCCAACGATTTCCGAGCTGAGTTCCGAAGTAGAGCCCGCCATGGTCGGCGATGACGTCGCGCATCGAGCGCAGCATGACGCGCGCCGATTCGATATCGCCGGTGACCCCGGCGACGAGCAAGCAGCGCTCGTCGCCGCATCCGCGCAAGCGGAGATAGCGATCGAGCAGTTCGAGCGTTATCCCTCCGCCCGCCAAGCGCAACGTGGTGAGCGTTTCGGCGGCGTTGGCGAGGCGAATCATCGACAGGCCGATGCCGGCATGAGCGAGTGCGCGCACCGCCGCTTCGGCGCGCTCCCAATTCGGGAAGAAGCACCCGTGAAACGATTCGTGTTTCGGCAGCGGGCGTACGCGCACCGTCGCCTCGGTCAGAATGCCGAGCCTCCCCTCGGAGCCGAGGATCAGTTCGCGCATGTCGATACCGGCAGCGGAGGCGGGAACGGTGGGAATCGTCAGCGTTCCGCTCGGCGTCTCGATACGGCCGCCGGCAAAGATTTGCTCGATACGTCCGTAGCGCAGCGATTGTTGCCCCGAGGAACGCGTTGCGACCCACCCGCCGAGCGTCGAGTACTCGAATGATTGCGGAAAGTGTCCGAGCGTGTAGCCGCGCGTGCGGAGTTGCGCCTCGAGGTCCGGACCGGCAACGCCGGCACCGAAGGTTGCGAGCCGACTCTCCTCATC
>JAJXVC010000112.1 GCA_021782295.1 bacterium
GTGGCGGGAACAAGCATCGAAGAGGTGCGCCGTCGCTTCGGGCACACGCGGATCGTCAAACTCGCATCAAACGAGAACCCGCTCGGCTCGTCGCCGCTCGCGCTGGCTGCGCTCCGCTCGACCGACCGGCTCCACCTCTATCTCGACGATGCGTACGAAGAATTGCGCGAGCGATTGGGCGAACGCGAGCGATTGCATGCCGAGAACGTCGTACTCGGGCATGGAAGTAACGAACTCATCAATACGATCGCGCAGAGCTTCCTCGACCCGGGCGACGAGGCGGTGATGGCCGATCCAACCTTTTCGCTCTATCGTTCGGCGGTCTCGCTCGTGGGCGCGATACCCGTGGAAGTGCCGCTTCGCAACGGCGTGCACGATATCGAGCGCATGCTCGCAGCGGTCGGTGCGCGGACAAAGATATTTTTTATTTGCGATCCCAATAATCCGACCGCAACGTTCCTGCCCGCTTCGTTGTGGAGGGAGCTTTTCGAGCGTCTGCCGCGTGAGGTGCTCTTGGTGATCGATCGCGCCTACGCAGAGTATCTCGAAGAACCGGGATTCGACCTCGCACACACGATTCGCGAACGCGGGAACATCGTCGTGTTACGAACGATGTCGAAAGCGTACGGCCTCGCGAGCCTGCGTTTTGGTTATGCTTACGGCGACAGCGAGAGCATCGGCTGGCTGCAGCGCGTGCGCCTGCCTTTTAATGTTTCGCGCCCTGCCGCGATCGGCGCCGCTGCCGCGCTCGACGACCGCGTGTTTCTTGAAAAAAGCATCCTCCTCAATGCATCGGAACGCGCGCGCGTGACGGCGGAGCTCGAACGACGTGGGCATCGTTGTTATCCAAGCGGTGCCAATTTCTACGCCGTTACCGTGCCGATGTCGGCGCACGATGCATATGAAGCGCTGCTCGAGCGCGGCATTATCGTGCGCTCGGGCGATGCGCTCCGCATGCCGGGCCGTTTGCGGGTGACGGTGGGAACGCTCGAAGAGAACGATGCGTTTCTCGCCGCATTGGCAGCGGTGACGAGCGGCGAGAGCGTGTGAGCGCACCGACGGTACGCCGGGCGGCGGGTGCGGCCGACCGAGCCTTCGTCGAACGCTGCGGGCTCGAATCGCTCGCCAGTAGTGCTTCACCGCTACGCGATGCGCCGGTCGAGGCGCTGCGAACGAACTTTCTTCGCTTGCTCGGGATCGTCAACTCGCGCTCGCACGCAATGCTCGTTGCCGCCGAGGGCGAACTGCGTATGGGTTTTGCCTTGCTGGTCTTCGATCTCCCCGACGAGGTGACGGGACTCGATCAGGCGTTTCTCGCCTATATGGCCGTCGAGGTTGGTCAACGCGGCCAAGGAGTTGGGGCGTTGCTGCTCGCCGCTTGCGAAGAAGAGGCTCGCCGACAAGGAACCCCGTATCTCGGGCTTATGGTGACCGAGGGGAATGCCGCGGCCCAGCGGCTCTACGAACGTGCGGGATATCGCACCGAACGCCGGTTGCTCGGGAAGGTGCTATGAGTTTTCCGTGGCGTCGCGCGATGATGGTCGGTGTCGGCGTTCTAATCGCCGTACTCGCCTATCTGTTCGCGACGCATATTCCACGGACGCTGGCAGTCTTTATCATCGCGGCCTTTATCGCCGCCGGCGTGCGCCCCGTCGTCAAGCGGCTCGAAGCGATGCGCGTGCCCAAGCCGTTGGCAGTCGCGATCGTCTTCCTCGTACTCATTCTTCTCGTGGTCGTCACCTTGCTGGTCATCGTTCCGCTCATGATCGTGCAGATTCAAGGGATCGCGGAGAATTTACCGACGATCGCTGCTGCGGTTGAGGCATGGAGCGTCTCGGTCGAGTTGTCGTTGCAACAACATTTCCCGCAGATGGCCTGGCCGACAAATGGTATCGATCTCACGCACATCGGGGCCGGATCGTTACAGCATTTCGCCGGCACGACGCTCGGCTCGGTCGGGCAGATTCTCGTCGGCACGGCAACGGGGCTCTTCGTTGCTTTTGCATCGTTGGTGCTCTCGATTTTTTTCTTGCTCAACGATTCCGGCATCGCCGAGGGTATTGCATCGCTCTTTCCGGCGAGCCACCGCCCAATTGCACATAAGGTGTTAACCGAGATCGCGGGCACCTTCGGGAGCTATATCTCCGGTCAAGTCATCGTCAGTGCGATTACCGGCCTTGCGGTATGGGTGCTCTCGGCGGTCATCGGCTTTAAGTTTGCGCTGCTGCTCGGCGTGATCGTTGCGATCTCGTATGCCATTCCGATGTTGGGTTCGGTGATCGGTCAGTTGATCGCCGTCATTCTCTGCGCGCCGCAGGGTTGGTGGATGGTGCTCTGGGTGCAGATCATCATCTTCGTCGTCGAGCGTATCAGCGACAACGTGTTGGTTCCGAAGATCATGGGTGACTCGGTCGGCGTCTCCCCGATTGCGGTGATGTTTGCGGTTTTCGCCGGTGGGGAACTCTTCGGTATACCGGGTTTACTCCTCGGTATACCGGCGGCAGCGCTGATCAAAATCCTCTGGCGCTACTTCGTCGATCCCTGGCTGAGCGCGCAGCTCGAGCGTCGCTAGCGACCCCCAGCGGGTTCTTTGTTCGGGGAATGTAAAGATTCCCCGAACATGTTTAAGGGCCGCGCTCTCGGGGAAGCATAGACGACACAAAGGAGAGCGCTCATGTCGAAACGTCCGATCGTATCCCTCGCCCCCTTCGCAGCAGCGACCGCTGCTGCTCTTCTGCTTGCCGCCTGCGGCGGCGGCGGAGCCTCCGGTACGGGCGGCGCTCCGGGTATCCCAAGTACCACGCAGAGCAGTCCATCGCACCTCGGCCTGACGGTCGGCACGGCGCCGGGTTCTTCCCTGCCGTTCTCGGTCGCTCGGCAAACGATGTCCAACGGTTCCTCGAGCTCCGCGTCGGGAACAGCGGTGAGCGTTACCTATAATGGGAGCACCGTCGCGACCGGGACGCTCGATTCAAGCGGCTTTGCCGATCTTACGTTTTCGCAAAGCATTCCTGCGGGCGCCGTACTCACCGTTACGATCGGAAGCGGATCGAGTGCAATCGTCGTGACCGTGACCGTTGCATCGGCCGTAAGCGGAACCTCCGCCGATGTAACCTACAATGCAGGCCCGCCGCCGAGCGTGACCGTCGCAAGTGCTGCAGATAATAACGGCGACGGGAAAGTCGATCCCGGCGATGCATCGCAAGAGACCGAGAGCGAGAATCCGAGCAACGGTCAGGCAACCAACGTCAACAGCAACGACAACGGATTGCTGCCTTCGAATCTGCCGATCGTGATCTCTGCCTGCTCGACGATGCTGACGCTGACACCGGCTGCCGGCGCACCGCCGAATCTTTCGCTCAATATTGAGGAGAAGCAGAACGATTCTGAGAACGCCGCGCAATTTGAGGAGAATTTCCCGACCTTCGACGGCCCCGTGAGCGTGCCGATCCTCGCAGCCTCTGCACGGCTCGACCTCACGCTCTCTTCGAACGGGCAGGAGATTCTCTCGATCGAAGCGCCGTTGACCGCCGTCACCGCACAGGCAGGCTCTCCGGCACCGAGCACGACCTGTGCCCCGAGCCCGAGCCCGTCCCCGAGCGCATCGCCGAGCGCATCGCCGAGCGCATCGCCGAGTGCATCGCCGAGTGCGTTCCCGAGTGCATCGCCGAGCGCATCACCGAGTGCGTTCCCGAGTGCATCGCCGAGCGCGTCCCCGTCAGCAACCGCGACACCGTAGCGTCGCGCCCCAAAAGTTCCCAGGACGGGAGCGAGCGCAAATCGCCGGTGGTCCTCCGACCACCGGCGATTCGTGCGTTCGCGTACGCGAAGGGTCGTACCGGAGGAGAGCGCGGAGTTCCCAAAATCGAACCGTAAGCTTCGTGACTCCTCAGGTGGGCACTCCGTTTTCTGCGCGTAGGAAATTCCGTGAAAACATTGAGTTTATGGAGCCGCTCGCTCTTCTCGGCGCGTTGTCGTTGGCGACGATCCTCGCTGCTCCGCGGCCGGAACTGAATTCTCGTTCGATGCACATGGGCGTCCTGCGCAGGAGTTGTTCGAGCAAATTCGGCCGCATCCGTGCAATCGCGACGGCATCCCCTATGGATATGAGGAGTTACGAATCACCATGGAAAGGATCACTCCGAAAGCCGATCTCGATCACATGGTGGTGCGCAATGTGAATCCTCACGAGTGTTACGAGGGCGGATAATCGTTACCGACCCCGAGCATGCGTTACGCGAGCACACCGGCGAGTTGATCCTCGTCGGTCGCGTGGTAGAACGCGTTGGCGGTTTCGCTGACCTTCGGCGCCCACGGATCGACTTGCGCGCGCGAGGTCGGCAAATGCACCGTCGGACCGGCGGCATCGCGGTAGTCGCTGCCGCCGAAGGGGGCGTAGGCACTCGATTCGGCGTGTGCGAGCACGAGGTTTTCCACCGCATGTGCCGCGTTGGTCGCATCGGCGCGCACCTCCGCCGAGAGACGCGTGTCGGCGGCAATACGATCGTAGGTGGCGATCGCCGGACGGTCGGCGTGCCACGGTAATCCATCGGATCCCGGGAAGCGCACCATGCCGTCTTCGCGCGCGACATCGCTGCGAATCGCGGTGCGCTCGCCCGCGTGCGCCGCATGCACCAACGCATCGTCGAGCTTTTTAATCGCCGCATCGGCGGTGTTGATGTTTTGCGGCGCAAGGTCGAGCACGTCATACGCCGCCGCCGGCGCATAGGGCATCCCGTCGATGCGATAGTCGGCTTTCATAACGTCACGAACGACGCCGCGTGCCATCGCCTTCGGATCGTTGACGTTATCGGCAATGCTCGCGGCGACGCTGCTCGGCGTTCCCGGCGAGATCATCGTCTCCGGCGACGCGGCTAGGTACTTCACCCCGACCTTTGAGAGCGCGTCGGCAAACCCCATCGTCGACATCAAACACTGGTTGGCGACGACGCCGTCGATGCTTCGCCCCGCATCTTCGGGGTGCGCGGCGGCATGCATGCGTTCACCCTCGGCAATCGCCGCAGCGATGCCGGGCATCGACATCAACGCGTGCTTGCTGTCGGCTTCGAGCCCACCACCATCACCCCCGCCGTGATCGACCAACTCGATCCAACTCTGCTTTGCGCCGCTTCGCTGTGCATCGTCGAGTGTTTGCGCGACGAAGGCCGCAAGGTTCTTGGGATCGGCCATGTCGTGCGCTTTGCCGATCTGGACGCCCTGTACGCGCCCTCCGGCGATCTGGTAGCAGTTGGTGTGGAGCGGCTCGCCGTTGCGTGCGGTGGTATCTTGCACGGTAAAGCCGACCGCACCGTCATGTTTGCTGACCGCGACGGCTTGGGCGAGAACGTTACACTGATTGGAATCGAGGTTGTTGTCGCCATCGCGATAGATGCCGAATTGTACCGAACGTGGCTGAAGGGTGAGTGCGTCCATTGCTCCTCCGAAACGAGACGAGTGATTCGGAGTCCCTTTGCGACGAAGCGGCCGTACGACAATAGCCCGCCGTCGATGAAAACGAACGAGCTCGCGCGCTTCTATCACAGCTAGCGCTTGATTGGTTAACGACCTTCCAGGATTTCGTAAGTGCTTGGTTGTATTGCTTTTCTTCACACCGCGTATCGGAAGGTATAATGCGACGCATTCTCGCGTTTTCGACCATTCTTCTTGCAGCCGCGCTTTCGGCGTGTTCGGGCTTCGCTCGAAGCACCCCGACGAGCGTTCCCATGACGCTTTCGCTGCCCGGCGGCGTGTCGTCGCTTGCGCTGATCGGGGCTGGAAGCTACGCCACGATCGGCGTGAAAGAAACTGGCTATAGCGGTCAATTCCGGATGACGTCGACCGACACGAAGGTCGCCGCGGTTGCTCCCTCGACGATTCAAGCGAGTTCGGTTGCCCGCTCTCCGCTGCAAGGAAACGCTGGTGCCGGTTCTTTTACCGTTACGGCAATCGGCGCCGGCGCAGCGACGATATGGGTGAGTGATTGGTTTGGAAACCGCATGCAATTTACGGTAACGGTGTCGATTCCGACACCAGTTCCGACACCAGTTCCGACACCAGTTCCGACACCAGTTCCGACACCGGTTCCAACGCCGACGCCTGTTCCGACACCCGGTGCCGTCATTCTGACCTCCTCGGCGCTGAACTTTACTGCAACCGGCGCGGCGTATGCGCAGAGTACGACGGCTTCGCAGTCGCAGTACAGCGGAACCTTTAGCGCGTCGAGCTCGACCTGTAGCGGCATCGCAACGATTTCGCCGAGCAGCGGCACGATCTTTACGGTGACGCCGGTTGGAGCCGGAAGTTGCACGTTCACGATCGCCGGAGCGAACAGTATAACCGCAACATTATCGGTCGGAGTAACGACGACCACGGTAGGAGGATCGTAGACGTGAACACCACTCGCGTATTCGCATGCATCGTCGTTGC
>JAJXVC010000113.1 GCA_021782295.1 bacterium
GAGCGATCGAGCAGTACGGCTCGGTTGCCTATTCCTATGCCTATCGCCTGACGCGCAACGAACCCGACGCCCGCGACCTCGTCCAGGAGGCCTTCATCCGCGTCTATCGGGCGTGGCGCAGCTTCACACCGGGAACCTCGTTCCAAGCCTGGCTCTATCGAATCATCACAAACTTGCACCGCGACGAACTTCGGCGGCGGAAAGGACGTTATTACGATGAGATCCCCGAGGATAACGCACCGCAGGAATGGGGAGGCGAGCGCCCGCTCGCCGTGGAGCCGATCGAGGAGTACCTCGAAGGGCAATACAGCGAGAGCATGGCAAAAGCGCTCGACGCGCTCTCACCCGACCAACGACAGGTGCTTACACTCGCGGATATCGAGGAGTACAGCTATCAAGAGATCTCCGAGATCATGGGTTGCTCGATCGGCACGGTACGATCGCGCTTGCACCGTGCTCGCAACCAACTCCGTCGCCTCGTGCTGAAATATTCGAACGTATGACTACCGATCGTCACCCCACTCGCGAAGAAATCGTTGATTTCCAGCATCGCGCCCTCGAACCGGGCGCCGATGCCGTTCTGCTCGCGCATATCGAAATTTGCGCGCCTTGCGCTGCAATTCACGATGAGGAAGCGCGCCTCACCGAACTCGTTCGCGTCCATGCGCGCTCCGAACGCCTCGAACTTCCACTCGGCTTCGCCGCCGCAACGCTCGCGCGCGCGCGCGAACGGGAACGCCCGCGCTTCGTCGCGCGACTTCTTGCCTGGTGGCGTCCCGCCATCGCGCTCCCCGCAGCGGCCTTTTTCGTGATCGCCCTGCTGCTTGCGCCGGTGCTCCTGCCGCGCCTCCACCATCCCTCGCAGATCAACGCCCTGCACGATCTTCGCGACCACGCAGCCCTCATGGCAACCGTGCCCTTCGAGGATACCTCGCAAGCTCCGATCGTTCTCGCCAGCGATAGCGAGAATGCCGCCCCGTAGTCGAGCGGCGGCGATTGTCGCTGCGGCGCTGCTCCTACCGGGAGCAGCGATCGCCGCGCAGCGCAACGCAACGCCGCTTCTACGCGCAGCGCTCCATGCATCGCAAGTCGTTAGCTATGTCGGCGAGATCGAAAATATCCGCTTCGGATCGCACGGAACGCAAGCGACCCTCTTCCGCGTCGAACATCGCGCGCCCGACCTCACGCATCGTTGGTATATCGTTCCACAATCGGCATTCGGAGAGACCGAGGTCGAGCGCGGCGATACCACCTACGTGCTCGATCCGCGCAATAATCGCGTCTTCGTCGAGCGCAATCGCGCGCTCGATGACCGGATCGTCATCGCCGATAACGTCGGGCTCATGCTTCGCAACTATCGCCCGGTGCAACAAGGCACGGGGCACCTGCTCGGCTTTCCGGTCGACATCGTCTCCCTGGTCAATAACTATACCGGGAACACGATGATGCGGCTCTGGCTCGACGCCCGCAGCCACCTCGTACTCGAACGCAAGGTCTTCGGCGACAACGGCGCGTTGCTCGGCGAACAGCGTTTTGAAAATCTCGCCTACACCAAGAACATCCCGGCGCGCATTTTTGAGATACCGAGCAATCTCAAACGCATCGAGCGCACGATTCACCGCCGCCCGTCGAATAATATCGCCGCGGTTCTGCGAACGCTTCCCTTTAAGGTTCGCCGGCCACACTATCTTCCCGACGGATTCATCGCCGTCGCGGCGGATCGAACCGTCGATGAAGGCGTTCCGCAGGCGCATCTGCTCTATTCCGACGGCATTCGCATGATCTCACTCTTTGAAAATGCGGGCGCCTCGCTCGATCTCGACGGCCTGCGCGCGCGTACGCTACGCTTCGGCGGGATCTCCGGAAAGCTCGCATCGCGCGGCTCGACCTCGTTGTTATCGTGGTCGAAGAACGGGATGCACTACGCGCTCGTCGGCTCGCTCGATTCCGGAGAGCTCGCGAAAATCGCCGCATCGGTCGCTCCCTAAAGCGAGCGCACCCGGCACCTCAACGCGACTGCTCGGTTCCTTCGAGAATCTCCCGGAGATGGATGGGAATCGCGCCTGCTGCCGCATCGCTTCTCCCGGCCTCGCCACGGTCGTGCACCGCGGCGATTTCAACGATCGATCCGACGATATTGGCGATATCGTAGCCGCCTTCGAGCACGTAGAGTAAGGGCACCCCGAGGCTTCCTGCAAGTTGCGCGAAGATGCGCGCGAGCGAACGCGCGGCACTCCGTTCGACACCGAGATCGCCGACGGGGTCACCGCGCACGTAATCGAAGCCCGCGCTTACAACGATCGCATCGGGGCGAAGGCGGCGTTCCACGATACCCGCTACGCGCTCCCAGAGCGCAACGAAGCCTTCGGTCGAAATGCCGCGCGGATCGATCGGGAGATTGAGCAGCATATCGCCGCTCGCGGTGCGCGCTTGCTCCTGCGGGCCGCCGCTCCCCGGATACGCCGGCCAAGCGTGCGAGGAGCAATACGAAATCCCGTCGCCGACAAGCGCCTGCGATCCATTTCCGTGATGGTAATCGATATCGAGAATCGCCACGCGCGCGCCGGTGCTCGCGCGAATATGACGCGCGAGAATGCCGACGTTGTTGAACAGACAGAAGCCCATGCCACGCGCCGGCTCGGCATGGTGTCCCGGCGGGCGCACCAGGGCAAAACGCGGCGCAGCATCGCGCTGCGTCTCCTCGAAGGCCCGCAGCACGCCACCGACCGCGTGTCGCGCCACGGAAAGGGAATCTGCATCAACGAGGACGTCACCGGTCGAGAGCGCCCCATAGCCCTCTACGGCCTCGCATTCACGCGCGACGAGATCGATGTAGCTTTGCGGATGGACGAGTGCGAGTGTCGCGTCGTCGGCGGCAAACGACTCTTCGACGACGATGATCCCCGAATGCGCGCGCAGTTCCGCGGCAACGCGCTCGACGCGCTCCGGAGACTCGGGATGCGTGCTTCCGCGCAGGTGAGCTCCGAGGGTGATGTCGGTGACGACTCTCACGCTCGGAGCGCTGTCATCCTACCGGCGGTCGGCGGGCTTTTTCGAGAGCGATCGAAGAGCGTCGATCGCGCGATGGTACGCTGCGGAGTTACGGGCAACGACGCGAAGGACGCGACGATATGCAAGAATCGCTTTCGGTCTTTCGTTGTTATGCGCGTAGGTCTGCGCTGCCACCATCAACATATCGGGCTGATGGTCGAGGAAACCCGGTGCGTTGACGTCAAGCGAATCGAAGATCTTCGCTGCTTCGCCGTAGTTGTGGAGGTGGTAATCGGCGCTCGCGATGCACCCTAAGGTATCGGGCTGACGATCCGCTTCAAAACTCTGCTCGCAGGCAACGCGCGCCTTGCTGTAGAGTCGACGGTAGAAATAGAGCTGCCCGAGCATCGCGAAACTCTGCGCCGACGGGCGGACCTTCACCAACTGCGCCAGGTAGGTCGTCGCCTCGGCGACCTTGTGCCGCGAGAGCGCATCTTGCGAGAGACGAGCGAGCACGGCAGGGTTATGCGGATCGAGCTTCAGGGCCGCGAGCCACTGGGCACGCGCATCCTTCATATCCTTCTGCTGCGCGTAGTAATCGCCGACGGCGCCATGTGCGACCGCGTTATTCGGATATTCTTTTAGCGCCTTTTGAAAAATCGCCAGCGCTTGCGGAAATTTTTTCTCCCCGACAAAGTAGGTCGCTTTCTCCATCAGCACTTTGACGCGATCGTCCTCGTTCGTCGCTGCGTACTCGGCATCGTCGAACGCCAAGACCGTCTTTGCATCGTTATGCTCGGCGGCATAAAGCGAGGCACGGAAGAGTAACAGATCGAGATCGCCCGGAGAGATCGCGAGCGCCTGGTGGATCGCGACGAGTGCCTTCGGTATCTGCTTTTGCTGAACGTAGATGCGCGCGATTTGAAGTGACGGCGTCGGATCTTTCGGCGAAAACTTTTGCGCGATCGCAAACTCGGCGAGCGCTTTATCGTATTTCTGCTGTTCGGCGTAAACGGCACCCAGCGCGACGTACGCCTGCCCGTCCTTTTTATGGAACACAATGGCGCGTTTTGCAACGCGAATGGCGAGATTGAACTTTCTGCTACGCGCGTAGAGATCGGCGAGTTGCGAGAGGATGCCGACGTTGGTGGGGTCGAGATCGGAGGCGCTTTGGAAATCGGCGAGTGCCGCTCCGGAATTTCCGACGAGTTCCTGCGCGTATCCGTCGAGATAATAAATTTGGGCGTCTTTATTTCCGGCCTGGAGAAGTTGTTGCGTCAGCGAGAGCGCTCGTTCGCCCTTACCGACGCTGAGATAGACGCCGGCGAGTTCGAGCGCGGCTTGCCGATCGGTCGGGTGCGCCTTCAGGCGCGCCTTCAGGCGTGGAATCGCGATGCTTGGCGGTTCGGGCGTTGCGGTCGGCAATGCCGAGGGTGAGGGCGATGGTGTTGCGGCCGCTTTTTTATGGCCGAAAAGCCCAGCGCTCGCCTGCGGTGTGCCCGCGAGTACGAGCGCACCGAGGAAGAGCGCGACGAGCGCTGCGAGCCGCAGACGCCTCACTGCTTCGCCGCCGTTACGAGTTTCGTCAGTTCGGGGACAATCGTGAACGCATCGCCGACGACGGTGAGATCGGCGAACTCGGCGATCGGCGCCGTCTCGTCTTTATTGATCGCGACAATCGTTCCCGACGCGCGCATACCGACCTTATGCTGGATCGCACCGGAGATACCGACGGCGATATAGAGCGGCGGGCTTACCGTCTTGCCGGTCTGTCCGATCTGCAAGCTGTAACTCACCCATCCGGCATCAGCTGCGGCGCGCGACGCGCCGACTGCACCGCCGAATGCATCGGCGAGCGGCTTGAGCATATTGGTGAACGGCTCTGCGCCGCCCATGCCGCGCCCGCCGGCGATAACGACCGGCGCTTCCTCGAGCGCCATCTCGCCGGTGCCTTCTTCGACATCGCGTTCGATGGTGAGGGGATAGCTCGCACTGCGCGCATCCTGTCGTTCGATCGCAGCGCCGCTTCCGCCGGCAACGGCGGCGAAGGCACCCGGGCGAATCGTCGCAATGCCGTAATCGCCTGCGCGCAAGACGCAGTGCGTGACGAGTGCGCCGCCGAGTTTCGGCGAGACGCATTCAACACGACCGTTGGTTGCGGTAATCTCGGTGACGTCGGCTGCGATACCGGCGTTCAAACGGGCGACGAGCCGACCGGCGAGATCTCTTCCCGAAAGCGTGTTGGGAATGAGCAACAGCGACGGGCCGACGCTCTTTGCCGCAAGTTCGAGATACTGCACGATCGGATCGAGCAAATAGGTGTCGACCGCGGGATCTTCGACGACCTGCACCGCGTCGACCGGATAGCTCTTGACCTGTTCGGCAACCTGCGCCGCACCGGCACCGAGCACGACGGCAACGGCACGTCCGCCGAGTGCGTCGGCGATCTTCCGCGCTTCGGTCAGCATTTCGAAGGTGACCTTGCGGGTCGCGCCCTTCTTCTGTTCGACGTAAACGATGACGTTTTTCATTACACCAACTTTTTCTCTTGAAGGAAGGCAAGAATCGTCGCTGCTCCGGCGGCGGGATCTTCGGGCTTGACGATTTTCCCCGCGCCGCGCGCCGGCGGCGGCGCAAAGGAGAGCAACTCCGTCTTCGAACCGGCCGAGCCGACGCTATCGGCGGCGCCGAGTTCGCCGACGCTCAACATCTCGATCGGCTTTTTCTTCGCGCCCATGATGCCTTTGAGCGACGGGTAACGCGGTTCGCCGATGGTCAACGCCGTGGTGACGAGCATCGGTAATGCACCGGTCACTTCTTGA
Organism: bacterium; assembly: GCA_021782295.1. The sequence continues at coordinate 5,814 of JAJXVC010000113.1, forward strand.
TAGCCGCCGTCGGTCTCGCGTTCGACGCGCAGCTTTCCGTCGGCGATATCGATCTTCCGCACGTTCGTCAGGCAGGGAACCCCAAGAAACTCCGCGAGCGCGCCGGGCACCGCACCGGTGCTGCCGTCATCGGTGAGTCCGCCGACGATGAGTATATCGAAGCCGATCTTTTTGAGCGCGAGGCTCATCGCATGCGAACTCGCCCATACGTCGCTCCCTTCGAGCGCGCTGTCGGAGAGCATCACTGCGCCGTCTGCGCCCATTGCGAGCGCCTTGCGCAGCGACTCTTTCAGCGTTTCGGGAGACATGCAGAACACCGTCACCGTGCTATCGCCGCCGATGCGTTCTTTGAGTTGCAAAGCAGCTTCCAACGCATATTCGTCGTAGGGATTGATAACGGTTTCAACGCCCGTGCGCACTAAACGCTTGGTTGCGGGATCGATTTTCTTCTCGCCGTTGGGATCTGGAACCAACTTGACGGTGACCACGATTTTCACGTGTACGGCGTCCTCCTGTAGATGAACGGGAAACGTATCGAAGCGATGCCTCATCTCACTACGAAGGAGGCATTCCGTGCCATCCTACGAGCAGG
>JAJXVC010000114.1 GCA_021782295.1 bacterium
TCCTCAACCCCTCCTATTTTGAGACCCTCGACGAGGCTCGCCGGGCTGCGCGAATTTGGCGGATCGAGTATAATGAATTTCGACCGCACTCGATGTTGGCGAACAAAACGCCAAACGAGTATGCGCAGTCGGTAGAATCGAACCCAACGGGCCGATTTCCCACAGTTCCGCCTGGTCCATGAATCGGGTCAGGGTCATTCGAAGCGGCCTGACAAATGGGGCTAAGTCACGATAATGGGTAAGAAAAATAGGCGTACCATCGTATTGATGACGATCGTCGCGATGTTTCTTTCGTCGTGCTCAGATAAGACCGTCAAACCGCAGGTGATGCAACTGAAGGGAATTCCTACGGAAATAGTTCAAGTTAAAACAAGCAAAGAAACAATTCAGATTGGAAGAGACAAAAACGGTCAGGTATTTTTTGTTCGACGCTTTGTGTCGACATTTCCGTGTCTAGCCGATGAACATATTTGTAATTACGCTCCGTATTCGTCGTTCATTCATTATGGTGCACCCACTACCATAAATGCATTTGTTAACGATGCCGTTGCTACGCTTCGTTGCGGAAACCTGTTGTATCGTCCCAAAAAGAGATTTTCGAGGGCCGGGCTTGTTTACGAATCATTTCTGTCTAGCAAGAACAAATGCGACACGTACAGGGTGCTCGATCATAATAGAGTGATTTATCAACAAACAATGCGCCCGGGGAACTTCGTATCGCTCGTGAATATAGAATAATGTGCTTTTCGAGTCGGTGGTGCATGAGCGCAGCCTTCCGGAGAAACCGATGACGACGACTTTGGTCGGCCCGTTCCGTAGAATCGGATACCGCATTTCGCGCGCGCAGGACGCCCTCACCGGTTAAAGGCGACGCGAGGGGAGCGTCTTCTCCGGAGCCCCGCCGGAAATTCTGCTTAACGCAAAATGAGTTCCGTGCATGAGTCGACGAGCGTCGTCGGGAGTGCTCGTCGCCGACTCCATAAGAAGAGCAACGCGCCGATCGGCTGGCGGCTCGGCGTCCGACTTTTCCTTCAGGCTCCATAGGAGGGGTGCTAAGTCGGGGTAAATTGCCGGCCCCTCGCATTCGGGGAGCTCGCCCGCCTGAGGCCCATTTGCAGAGGAGCCCTCTTTCGTGCTATGGTAGCGACCTGGGGCTCTGTCCCCGGAAGGTTTCGAAGTCCGCGGGTCCGGTTCTACATGGCGTACCAGGCGAGTCGAAGAAACGTGTTCTTACTAGGAAAAAGGAAAGGTCTCGTCTAGTGTACGTTGATGAAATGCTGAACTGCGTTGATTGCGGCAGCAAATTCGCATTTACCGCTGGAGAACAGCGGTTTTACGAACAAAAAGGCTTCCAGAATAAACCCAATCGCTGTCTGGATTGCCGCCAAGCGCGTAAAGCGCAGCGCGGTGGCTCCGGTGGCGGTGGTGGTATGGGCGGCGGCGGAGGCCGCCAGCGCGAAATGTTCACCGCGACTTGTAACGGTTGCGGCGGCGTCGCCGAAGTCCCGTTCAATCCGCGCGGCGACAAGCCGGTTTATTGCCGCGACTGCTTCCAGTCGCAGCGGAGTGCTCCCAGCTACCGCTAGTCGGTCGTTGGTACTTCGTGGGACGGGCTCGCCATCGGCGGGCTCGTCTTTGTTTTAGGGAGCAGCATTTCGACGGCAGCGATGACCGCAAGGTTGACGATCAGTCCGCCGAAGCCGGGATTGAAACCGAGGTGGGCAAGGGCGTAGGTGAGCAGCGCCGCGGTCGCTACGCCGGCGAGCAACCCAAGAGTAACGGCGATACCACGTATCCGCACGCCGAATGCCGCTCCGACGACACCGGGTAAAAACTGCGTGATCCCGCTGTAATAGACCAACAGAAGCGATCCGAGTGTCTCGGGTGCGAACCACCACGCGAGCAGCGCCGCCGTGGAGATCGCGATCACCGCTAAGCGCATCGCGAAGGTTTCGTTCCGTTCGTTGATGCGGCCGGGGAATGCAGGGCGCACGATATTTCGCACGGCGATCGCCGCGCACGCTAAAATAATCGCAGAAGATGGTACCAATGCCGCGAGCGCTCCGGCGCCGGCGACGAAGCCCATCACCCACGGTGGATAGTAGCGAGCGATTACGAGGAGAAACGAACGGTCGGCGGCGTGTCCATGGAGCCCCGGAACCAGCAGCAGTGCGGCGTAGCCGGCGAAGAAGATGACGACTAAAACGATCGAGTAGAGCGGTAATAGCATCGCATTCCGGCGCAGCGTGTTATCGCTGCGCGCAGAGAACGTTGCGGCAATCGAATGCGGACCCATATAGAATCCGATTCCGGTAAAGAGCACGGTGGTGACGAACCACACTTGTCCGAGCGGCGCATCGCCGTGCTGTAGCGTCAGGAGCGCCGGGTTTGTCCGCTGCAATTGGGTGAACATTCCACCGAGCGATCCAAAAAAATGAATGGGAATCGCAATACCCGCGAATAGCACGACTGCGAGAACCAGGCCATCCTTGATGAGGCTCGCCCATGCCGTTCCGCGCAGACCCGCCGTGAACGTAAAAAGGGCGATCGCCGTAAAGGCGACCGCAGCCCCGATTGCGCCATTGAGCCAGCCGTAGCCCGCGCTCGAAAGGACGATCTGCAGGCCGCTGAGTTGGAGCGTTACATACGGAAGCGCAAGGACAACGTAGAAAACCGCGGCGAGCGTCCCGAGCTGCGCGCTCTGATAATAATTTGCGAGAAGATCGGGGGCGGTGACCAGGCCACGCTCTGCACCGAGGCGTCGGATGCGCGGCAGCAGCGCATACCCAACGAGATAGCCGATCGTGCCGTATGCCGGAATATAATACGCCGCTGCGCCGTGGAGATAGATCCAGCCTGCCGCCCCGAGAAAAGTGAACGCGGTGTAGATCTCGCCTGCGAGCAAGACCCAAAGAAATATCGTTCCGAAGCTTCTGCCGCCGATCGCGTATTCGGCAGGGTCGACGCGCCCGCGCTTGAGATTGAATAACGCAAATGCGATCGTTCCGGCGATGATGACGACGACGATCGCGAGCGCAATATGCCCGGCGTCGACCGAGAGCGGAATCATGGATTCAACCTCCGCAATCGTTCGATCGCCAGTACGCAAAGCGGCGTCAGGAGAAGCCATGCGATGATCCAGGCTAAATTGAGCGGGAGCCCTACGATCCGCGGCTCGACGTGGTTGAGTAACGGAGGGCCGACCGCGAGGGCAAACACCGGTACCAGGGCGATGGCGATGCGAAGTGCGCGGAGCCGCCAAGAGTTCATCGCTCCTGGCTTGTATAGAGTCGACATGGAAACCTACGACGCCCTCGTGATTGGGAGCGGGCATAACGGTTTGGCTGCCGCGGCGCTCCTCGGTGATGCCGGCCTGCGGGTCCTCATTCTCGAACGCTCGGAGCGGGTCGGCGGTGCGACGGTCAGCGAGCGCCACCGGTGGCCGGGTTATACGATCTCGGCGGCAAGCTATGTCTGCAGCCTGCTCGATCCATGGTTGATCGATCGGCTCGATCTTCGTTCGCACGGGTACGATGCGTACCGTAAGGATCCGGCCTCTTTTACGCCGCTGCTCGATGGGCGCTCGCTCTTGCTCGGCGCCGACGATACCGCGAACGGCAAGGAGATCGCGCGCTTCGATCCCGCCGACCTCGCGGGATTCGCGGCGTTCGAACGCGAGGCCGCGACACTTGGATCGGCGCTCTTCGAGCATTTCGGCGATATGGAACCGCGCTTCGATGCGATCGAACCGGGCATGCGCGCAGCGTTGGAGGGGAGCGCCGCCGCGCTCGTCGAGCGTCACGTTCGCACCCCGGTGCTGCAAGCGACGCTGGCAACCGATGGCTTAATCGGCACCTATTGCGGGCCGTTCGACGCCGGAACGGGGTACGTACTCGCGCACCACTACGCCGGGCGCGCCTTTGGCGTTCAGGGCGCATGGGGGTTCGTGCGCGGCGGCATGGGTTCGATATCGCAGGCGCTCTTATCGGCGGCGCAGGCGCGCGGCGTGCGGGCGTTCACCGATGCGAACGTCACCCGATTGCTCGTCGAGGGGGATCGCGTCGTCGGCGCAGTTACCGAAGATGGGCGCGAATTTCGCGCTCGCGCGATTCTCTCGAACGCGCATCCCGTAACGACCTACCGCACGCTCCTCGGCGAGGCGCATCTCGACGATGCAACGATGCGTACACTCGCGCGGTGGCAGAGCATCGGCCCGGCGCTCAAACTCAATCTCGCGCTCGGCGAGCTTCCGGATTTTCTCGCGCGTCCGGGCACGACGTTGCAGCCGCATCATCGCGCGACGATCCACGTTGCTCCCGATCTCGCGTTTTTGCAGCGCGCGCACGACGATGCACGGAGCCTCGGCGAGAGCCGCGAACCGATGTTGGAGTGCTTCATGCAGACGCCGACCGATCCAAGCCTCGCGCCGCCGGGGAAGCATATTCTCTCGATTTTTGCGCAATATTTCCCGTACGATCGGCCCGGCGGTTGGGATGCCGCGCGACGCACGGCGGCGGCGGATAAAGTCATCGCGTTGCTGGCGCGTTATGCGCCGAATATCCCTAACGCGATCGAAGCGCAGCAGTTACTCGTTGCGCCGGATCTCGAGGAACGTTTCGGGCTCATCGGCGGACACATCTTTCACGGTGAGCTATTGCCGGGGCAGATCTTCGACGGACGCTTCGGCGTGCGCGCTCCCGTTCGCGGGCTCTATCTCTGCGGCTCGGGGACGCATCCAGGCGGCTGCGTCAGCGGTTTCCCCGGGCGCCGCGCCGCGCAGGCGGTGCTCGCCGACCGAGTCTCCGCGTGATCGCCGAGCAAGCGCTCCACCTTCGGGTTCTCGGCGGTGGGCCGGGGGGATTGTATGCCGCCTTACTTGCGAAGGCGCGTTTTCCGCAGTGGCGCGTCGAGCTCGCCGAACGAAACGCGTTCGGTGATACCTTCGGGTGGGGTGTCGTATTCTCCGATGCGACGCTCGACGCTCTCTCGCGCGCCGACGCGGAGAGCTTTGCACGGATCGAGCGCAATTTCATTCGCTGGGATGATATCGAGGTTCATTTTCAAAACAGCGTCGTGCGCTCGGGCGGGCACGGATTCGCCGGGATCGCGCGAAAAAAAATGCTCTCGATCCTCCACGAACGCGCGCTGGAACTCGGCGTCGACCTCCGTTATAACGAGCAAATCGACGATATCGATGCATTTCGCCGCAACTGCGATATCGCGATTGCTGCCGACGGGATTCATTCGTCAACGCGGAATCGCTATACCGCGACCTTTCACCCGCACATCTCGGGCGGACGCTGCAAGTTCGTATGGTTGGGAAGCGATATCCCACTCGATGCGTTCACGTTCTTTTTTCGACGCACGGAGCACGGCTGGTTTACCGTTCATGCCTACCGCTTCGATGCAGATACCAGCACCTTTATCGTCGAGTGTCGCGAGGAGACATGGCGGGCGCACGGCCTCGATCGTGCGGAAACTGCGGAGAGCGTCGCATTTTGCGAACGACTCTTCGCCGAGGATCTGCGTGGGTATCGCCTGTTTGCCAACCCGGGGCACCGACGGGGAAGCGCGTGGATCGATTTTACCTTCGTCGAAAATGAGCGTTGGCACGAGGGCAATATGGTGTTGCTCGGGGATGCGGCGCACACGGCGCATTTTTCGGTCGGCTCCGGAACGAAACTCGCCATGGAGGATGCGATCGCGCTCGTCGACGCCTTCGCCCGCCATGCGACCTTGGAAGAGGCTTTCGCACAGTATGAAGACGAGCGAAAGGTCGAGGTGCTGAAGCTACAAAACGCGGCGCGAAATTCAACCCAATGGTTTGAAAACGTCGCGCGCTATGCACGACTCGACCCACAGAGCTTCGCGTATAGCCTATTGACGCGCAGTCAACGCATCGGGCACGAAAACCTACGGGCACGCGACGCCGAATATGTCGGAGCGATCGAGGAGCGCTTCGGCTCACCACCGCTCCCGCCGATGTTCTCGTCATTTCGCCTGCGTGGGCTCACGTTGCATAACCGTGTCGTCGTCTCGCCGATGGATATGTATAGCGCGGTCGACGGAGTGCCGAATGATTTTCATCTCGTTCACTACGGCAGCCGCGCGCTTGGCGGTGCGGGGCTGGTCGTTACCGAAATGACCTGCGTGAGCGCGCAGGGGCGCATCACGCCGGGATGCACCGGGATGTATGCACCGGCGCATGTTGCCGGTTGGAAGCGCATCGTCGACTTCGTCCACGAGCGAACGTCGGCAAAGATCGCGCTGCAGCTTGGTCACTCCGGCCCGAAGGGCTCGACGAAATTGATGTGGGAAGGCATGGACGAACCGCTGCCTTTCGGAAATTGGCCGCTCGTCGCTCCGTCGGCGATTCCGTATGCAC
>JAJXVC010000115.1 GCA_021782295.1 bacterium
TCGTGAGGCGAAACATCGTGTCGTTGAGCCCTTCGAGATGCTGGACGTTCAACGTCGTAACGACGTCGATCCCCGAGCGCAAAATCGCAAGCACGTCTTCGTAACGCTTATGCGCGGCGAGGCTCGGCGCATTGGTGTGCGCGAGTTCGTCGACGAGCGCGACTTGGGGGTGCCGAGCGATCGTTGCGTCGCGGTCGAGCTCTTCGTAACGAATACCATCTTTCGTCACGATTTTGCGGGGAAGCGCGGTGATGCCGTCGAGCATGCGTTGCGTTTCGGGGCGCCCATGCGTTTCGACGAACGCGGCGACCACGTCGACGCCTTCGTCGAAGAGTTGATGGGCGCGGTCGAGCATTGCGTAGGTCTTCCCGGATCCGGCCGCCGCGCCGAGATAGACCGTCAGCCTTCCGTAGCGTTCGTTCGCGGCGCCGAGTTGTTCGTCGATGCGCCGTGGTTGCACCGGATCTGCGAGAAACGATTGTTCGGGGTCGATGACGAAAACATCGCGTTCGAGAGCGCGATTGACGATGCGACGCGCGAAGCCGCCCCGCGGCACGACCATTAACGAGGCTCGAACCTGCGTGAGATCGAGCGTGGCTGGGTCGATGGGTTCGCGTAAAAACTCCGCGTTGTTCCGCCGCGCGGCTTCGTTGAGGTCGACGATATCGGCGCCGGCGAGCGGGCGAACCTCGAGCGCTAAATCGAGAGCATCGGCGACGGCTGCTGCGCGCTCGACGTAAGCTTGCGCCGAGGTCAGTGCCGGGACGAAGGCGACTGCGGTCGATACGCGTTCGGCGGAGACCGTTGCAACGGTGACGGTGTCGACGGCATGAAGCAACAGTTCGCGCAAAATTTGCAAGGTTCGTTCGGAGAACGTTCGTTCGAGGGCGGTGTCGACATCGGCATCGCGCACGATTTTTCCGGAGCGTAGGCGGCTGCGCACCAAGCGCGGTGAGACATCGAGAGCGACCACTTCGTCGGCGGAGGCAAGGAAACGATCCGGCACCACCGCGCGCAACGGATATCCGGTTAAGCGTTCGGCAATCGGAGCGACGCTCTCTAAATGGGCGATATTGAGCGCGCAGAGAACGGTGATTCCCGCCTCGCGAAGCGCGATCGCTTCTTCCCAACGGTTTGCGTAGGGAGAGCCGGGAAGGGTGACGTGCGCGACTTCATCGAGCGCGATGACTGCCGGCTTGCGTTCGAGCGCGGCGGCAAGATCGAAATCTTCGAACCACTTGCCGTTGAGTTCGACGCGGCGCGGGGGAATACGCGGAACGCCTTCGGCGAGCCAATCGAGGTCGCTGCGCCCTTTCGTGTCGATCCAACCGATAGTGGCATCGCGCCCCTGCGCGCGCATGCGGCGAATTTCATCGATAAGGCGGCGCGTCTTCCCCGCCCCCGGAGCCGCGGCGAGAAAAATGACGAGGCGGGGGAGGCGCCCGTATTCTTCAAGGAGTGCCTCGGCGTTCTCGCGGCGCCCATCGCTACTCATATCGCTCTCTCTTCCCATCTCGACGCTCGCTTCCCGCAGGGTGCGTCGCTCGCGCCGGGAACCGAATCCGCGTGCTCCCCGCGTTGCCCGTGCTTTGCTACCTTTTGATCGTCGCCGTCTGGTTGCTCGATCTCCTAACGCCTCAACTCTTTATCGCATCGATTCTCCTCAATATTCCAATTGCATTGAGCAGCCTAGCACTCACTCGGCGCCTAACGATCGGCCTGGTCGTCGCTGCGGAGATTGCCAACGCGCTTGCTGCATTTCTCAACGCGTTCCACGATCGCGGCCGCTTCGATGCAATTGCGCTCGGGGATCGCGCGCTGCTCGCGGCATCCTTTCTGCTCGTGGGGTTCCTCGCCGTAAAAACGCAGGGGTTGGGGCGGAGTGCCGGCCTCTCCGAAGCGCGTGCCGAGCAAATGCAGCGCGAGCGGCGACTTCGCGTTGCGATGGAGCGCGTGCGTGAGAGCCTGAGCCCCGAACTCGTTCGCCGGAAGACGCTCCATCAGTCGCTCGAACTTTTTTCCGCCGAGCGCGGCTTGCTCGTTCCCGATATCGGAGAGAACGGTGCGTGGTACTACGCCGTCGATGGTTCGACGCACGTAGAAAATCGGCGCGACGCGCTGCCGCCCGAACTTCGCTCGCTGTTGGCAAAACGTCTCGATGGTGCGCGTTCGCTCGACGACGGTGATGTCGTCGCCCGGTTCGCGTTGGAAAATCTCGGTGCGCGTTACGGTGCGCTCGCGGCGGGCGCCGGCGGGCACGGCGCCGAGGCACGTTTGCTTCTGTTACGCGGCGACCGGCCGTGGATGCGGGACGAAACGCGCTTCCTTCAGGCCTATTTTGAGAGCTGTTCGAATGCGTTGGCGCAAGCGGAGCTTTTCGCGCAAAACATCGAACAATCGGCCGAACTCGCGCGTCGCAACCAGTTAGCGGAGGAGCGCAGCGGCGTGATCCGCGATCTCGTTTACGCACTCGCGCATGATCTGCGCACGCCGCTTGCAGCCGCCGATGTCACGATGCGGCAGGCAGAGCGAGGCGCGTTCGGCGCGTTGCCGGAGGAGTATCGCAAGGTGTTACTCGCGAGTTTAGAATCGAACGCCGAATCGCAGCGACTCGTCGATACGCTTTTAACGGTCGCGCGCTACGAGTCGGGCGACATGATAACGCTCGAGGAGTCGGTCGACTTGTTGCCCGTTGCTCGCGCGGTCTGCGACGAACTCTCGGCGATGGCCGGCGAGCGCGGTGTGAAAATTGCGGCGAGCGGTACATCGATCTGTGTAACCGGCGATAAACTCGAACTGCGGCGCGCGCTCATGAACCTTGCGGCGAATGCCGTTGCGGCGAGTCCCCCCTCCGGCGTCGTATACGTTCGCGTTTCGGCCGAAGGCGAGCGCGGCCGCGCGACCGTCGAAGATGCGGGGTACGGCGTCGCCCCCGAGGAGCGCGGCGCGCTCTTTCAGCGGTTCGGTGTCGGAAAGCGACGGCGTGGCAGCGGAACCGGGCTCGGGCTTTACGTCGTGCGTTTGATCGCCGAGAAACACGGCGGTTCGGTGTGGTACGAACCGCTCGAAGGCGGTAGCCGTTTCGTTATCGAGATACCGCAACGCCATCTGCAGAGCGAGGAAACCGAGGCATGAACGCGCTACGCGTCGCCGTCGTCGAAGACCACGCGTTAACGCGGGTGGGGCTCTGCGCCACGCTTGCCGCTGCGGGGATCGAGGTGGTCGGCGAGGCCGTCGACGGCACGACCGGGCGCGAATTGATCCTCCGCGCGAACCCTGATGTGGCGGTGATCGATATCGGCCTTCCCGGGCTCGACGGAATCGAACTTACGGAGTCGCTGCGCGCAGTGCAGTCGCCGACGCGCATCGTCATACTGACGATGGTCGACGAAGAGGCCGACGTGCTCGCCGCCCTCGCTGCCGGGGCGGATGCGTACTGTCTGAAGTCCGGCGATCCGGAGCGGCTCGTCGAGGCGATCCGCACCGCCGCCGACGGCGGCGCCTATTTCGATCCGCGCATCGCGCATATCGTTCTTCGACAATTCACATCCGATCGCGGGCGGCATGCAGGCTCGCCGTTGAGCCCGCGCGAGACCGAGATTCTTCGCTTGATCGCCGATGGCGTCGGCAACGCCGAGATCGCTGAACGATTGCTCGTCAGCCTGGGGACGGTCAAGAGCCACATTCGCGATATCCTCATCAAACTCTCGGCGAGCGACCGAACCCAGGCGGCGGTGATCGCCCTGCGTAGAGGATTCATATAAAGAAACCATCCTCCCCAATACCGAGGTCGTAGGTACCGGACCCCTGCAATGGTAACGATGGCACTACCATGAGCGCAACGGAACTACTCCCCCCGGCGATCCCCGACGAACTGCGCCCCCGCTTCGAACGCGCCGAGCGCGTCCTGCCGGCGATCGAGTGGCCGCTCTACGTCGACGACGTCGTCGCAATCGAGCGCCTCAAGCGAGAGCGCAACGCTGTGGTATTGGCGCACAACTACCAGGTTCCCGAGATCTTCCATCTTGTTGCCGATATCGTCGGCGACTCGCTGACGCTCGCGATTGAAGCGGCAAAGACCGAGGCCGAGACGATCGTGCTGTGCGGCGTACACTTTATGGCCGAGACGGCAAAGCTCGTCAACCCGGAAAAGCGCGTGCTCGTGCCCGACCTGCGCGCCGGTTGCTCGCTCGCCGAATCGATTACCGCCGTCGACGTGCGCTTGTTGCGCGAGCGCTATCCCGGGGTGCCGGTCGTGACGTACGTCAACACCTCCGCCGAAGTGAAAGCGGAATCCGATGTCTGCGTGACCAGCGGCAATGCATTGCACGTCGTCGAAGCGCTCGGCGTACCGCGCGTCATTTTTCTGCCCGACGAATATCTCGCGAAGTACGTTGCTTCGCAGACGACGGTGGAGATTATTGCGTGGAAGGGACATTGTGAGGTTCACGAACGCTTCACTCCCGAAGAAATTCGCGCGTTCCGTCGTGACGATCCGAACCTGCGCGTGTTGGCGCACCCGGAATGTCCACCAGGCGTACTTGCCGAGGCCGATTTCGTCGGCTCGACCCAGGGGATGGTGGAGTTCGCCGAGAGCGAATCGCAGCGCGGTCGCGCCGAAGGGATCACGCCGCGTATCGTGATGATTACCGAATGCTCGATGGCTGATAATGTTGCCGGCAGCGTCCCGAATGTGGAGTTCGTTCGGCCATGCAATCTCTGCCCGCACATGAAGCGCAACACGCTGGCGAAGGTGCGGCACAGTTTGGAGAAGATGGAGTACGAAGTGAACGTTGATTCCACCGTAGCGGTGCGCGCGCGTCGCGCAGTCGACCGCATGCTCTCCTACGGCCGCCCTCCGAAAGCACCGTAATGCGCGAGCGCGCCTACGACGTGGCAGTCGTCGGAGCCGGAATCGCCGGGTTGATGGCGGCGTTTAAGCTCGCGCCATTGCGCGTCGCCGTGCTCTGCAAACGTTCGCTCGGAAGTGGAGCCGCGACCGATTGGGCGCAGGGTGGTATTGCCGCGGCGGTCGGCCGTGACGACTCGCCGGAATTACACGCGCAAGATACCCGTGTGGCGGGTGCGGGGCTCAGCGAGCACTCGATCGCCGATATTCTTGCACACGACGCTCCGGCACGAATCGAGGAGTTGCTCGAGCTCGGTGCCGCTTTCGATCGCACCGCCGACGGCGAACTCGCGCTCGGGCACGAAGCGGCGCATCAACGGCGACGCATCGTCAAAGCCGGCGGCGATGCAACCGGGCGCGAAATTCTGCGTACGCTTATCGCGGCAGTCGCCGCGTCGGACCACATCGATATCATCGCCGACAGCATCGTCGAAGACTTGCTTATCGACGGCGAACATCGCGTCGCGGGAGTCGTTGCGCGTTCGCGCGATCTCGGCGAACGATTTATCGTGCGTGCGCCCGCAACGATCATCGCCACCGGCGGTATCGGTCGACTCTATCGAGCGACGACCAATCCGGTCGACGCGAGCGGCGACGGCATCGCTATGGCCGCGCGCGCCGGTGCGATGCTCGCCGACATGGAGTTCGTGCAGTTTCATCCGACCGCACTTGCGATCGGCCGCGACCCGATGCCGCTGATCACCGAAGCGATTCGTGGTGAGGGAGCGCTGCTGGTCAACGATCTCGGGGAACGCTTTATGACGGCGATTCACGACGATGCGGAGCTCGCCCCGCGCGATGTCGTCGCGCGCGCGATCTTCGAACAGATACGAGCGGGGCGCAGCGTGGGCCTCGATGCGCGCGATGCGATCGGAGATGCATTTCCCGAACGCTTTCCGACGGTTTTTGCTTTTTGCACCTCGGCGGGAATCGATCCGCGCAGCGCGCGCATTCCGGTTGCTCCCGCGGCACACTATCATATGGGCGGCGTCGCAGTCGACGAATGGGGGCGTTCTTCGCTGCGCGGCCTCTGGGTCTGCGGTGAAGCGAGCGCAACCGGCGTTCACGGCGCTAATCGGCTCGCGAGTAATTCGTTATTGGAAGCGATGGTCTATGCATCTCGCGCCGCCGACGATATCCGTGGAGCGGCGCTCGAACCAACCGGACCGACCCCGCTGCCGATTCCTCCGCACGATAGCTCGCCGCGCCTCGCACAAGCGGTGCTCGATCTGCGCAACGTGATGTATGCAGATGTCGGCTTGCTACGCGATGCCCACGGGCTACGCAATGCGCTCGCGCGGATCTCGACGCTCGCTTCGGAGTTTCCAAACGCGCTGGGCGAACTGCGCAACTTGCTCGTCGTCGCGCACGCGATCGCTTCGGCTGCGCTTGCACGAGAGGAGAGCCGCGGCAGTCACTACCGGCTCGATTTCCCGCACTCCGACGAAGCTTTTGCAAA
>JAJXVC010000116.1 GCA_021782295.1 bacterium
GCCACCGCTGGTTCCGCCTGTACCACCACCGCCGCCGGAGCCCGAGCTCGGAGCGGGGGTACTCGGCGGCGACGATGGTGTTCCGCCCCAGAAGACCGTGCATAGCCCGCCTGTTGAGGTTGAGCTATCTGAGCTCTGGGTCCGAATCAGGCTCCCTAATGCCGATTTTCCGGGCAGCGGAGCGCTCTCCGGTGTCTGCGAGCAACGCAACGTCATGGGCGCGGCGACCGCCGTCGGCGTAATCCGTTCTGGGCGAACGGCCGAACTCGCCATCGGAAGCGCGTTCGAAGCGCCCGAGCACGCATTGAGGAAAAGTGAAACGAGAACGGCCGAGCATGCAAGAAGCCGCGGCAACCGAGAGCGATGGGACGACATGGAAACTCCGATCGTGTAGTAAGTAAATAAGGCGTGCCCCCGTATTGCTGAAGGGCACCCGCCTCTTTTTCCAAGTTCTAGCAAAAAAAAAACGCCTTTCGTCGCTTTACGCGTCGAGAGCGTCGGGCCGAAGGCCGGTTTGATTTCGCGTTACAAACGGTTCTTACGCATGCCCGTTATTCGGAAGAATTTCGTGTATATTGTGCACCATCTCCGCTTTCGTCAATTCGCCGATGCGGATCGCATGCACGACGCCGTCGGCATCGATGAAGACGTGAACCGGTAATCCGTCGAGTTGATAGGCGTCGCGCAGGGTGCCGTCGTCGACGACCAGCGGATAGGTGAGGTGGTGTTCGCGTCCGAAGAGCGCGGCCTTATCGGCATTTTCCATCACGTCGACCCCGACGACCTGGAGCCCGCGCGACGCGTATCGCTTCGAGACGGCTTCGATATCGTGCGCTTCGTCATTGCACGGCGGACACCACGACGCGAAAAAATTGACGTAGACGGGTTTGCCGATCAACGAGGATGACGACAGCATCGAGCCGGTGTCGGTCCGTTCGCTCCACGACGGTTCCATCGCGCCGACGCTGGCATGCGCAGGCGCCTTCGAGGTCGCAGCGTGCGAGCAGCCGGCGATAAGTACAACAGCGGCGAGCCACAACGGGCGATAGGGTTTCATCGGTCTCCTCATCCGTAACTGGGGAAGGCAACCGCCTCGCGATCGCGTTCCATCTGCTCTATCAACGCCGAAACGTCGGAAAAGGTTTTCTGCGGGCGCACGAAGCGCAGCTCGCGCAGGACGAGTTGCTCGCCATAGATGGTATGCGGAAAGTCGCGGAGCCAGACCTCGACGGTGCGGCGCTCCCCGGCGAATTGCGGGTTGGTACCGATCGAGAGCAGTCCCAAATAGTCGCGCCCGTCGTGGCGAACGATCGTCGCGTAGACGCCGTCGCACGGCAGCATTCCGTCGGCAACGCGGAGGTTTGCGGTGGGGAAGCCGAGGTCGTGGCCGCGCCCCGCCCCACGTTCGACGATTCCGCGAATCGTAAAACTCGCACCGAGAAGGGCATCGGCCGCTTCGCAGTCGCCGCGTTGCACGAGCGCACGAATCCGCGTCGACGAGATCCGCTCGCCCGCTTCGTCAGCGACCGCCGGAACCGCGATCGCCCGCACGTCGACCGAAGCAAGTCGTTCCCGCAAGAGTGTCGTATCGCCGCCACGACGTTCGCCGAAGCGAAAACTCTCGCCGGTAACGACTGCGCGCGCACGGAGACGCGCGACGAGGACATCGTCGATAAAGCGCTCGGCGCTCATACTCGCAACGGCGTGGTCGAAAGGTACGAGAAAACACTCCTCGATGCCGAGTGCGGCAAGGCTGTTGATCCGTTCCTCGCAGCTCTGCAGCAACGGCGGCTCTTCGCCGGGACGCAGATAGGCGACGGGGTGATTCGCGAAGGTGATCGCGCCGGCGCGCCAACCCGGCTTCCGTTCCAGCAATGTCTGCCGAATCAATTCACGATGTCCGAGATGGACGCCGTCGAAAAAACCGATTGCCACCGCGAGCGGACGCGTCGCGGTGCGCTCGAACGAATGGTAGATCTTCATACGAAGACCTTCCGCGGCGCGAGCATGACGCCGTGCGCTTCGCCGACACCCACGAGCGTGCGCGCCGCGTCGCGTACGAAGACATGCTTCCCGCCGACGCTCTCCGCCATCGCCACCGTTCGGCCCGCGCGAAAATCCGCCGACGCGCGCAGATCGAGCACGACGGTGGGGAAAGGAACGATCCGCTCCGGCGCGAGGAGCGCCGCATCGGGCGATTCCGCGATCTCTTCGATCGTTCGCGCTTCGGCGAGCAAGAACGCCCCCGAAGCTTCGCGCACCAACGCTCCCATATGCGCGGGGACTCCGACCGCCGCACCGAGGTCGGCGCAGAGCGTCCGCACGTAGGTACCCTCGCTGCAGACGACACGCATGCGCACCGTATCGGGCGACTCGAATCCGAGGATCGAGAGATCGTAGATCGAGATCGTGCGCGCTTTGCGCTCGACCGTTACCCCAGCACGCGCGAGATCGTAGAGGCGTTTCCCACCGTAATGCAACGCCGAAAACATCGGTGGGATCTGCTCGATCCGCCCGAAGAACCTTGGGAGTACCGCTTCGAGACTGCGAAGAATATTCTCCGGAACCGGAGCTTCCTCAACGCTCTCGCCGAGTGCGTCCTGCGTGGTCGTCGATTTCCCGAGTACGAGCGTCAGCGCGTACGATTTCCGCCGATCTTCGAGCAACGGAATCAATCGCGTCGCCTTGCCGATTGCAATCGGAAGAACGCCCGCAGCCTGCGGGTCGAGTGTGCCGAGATGTCCCGCCGCAAGATCGCGCTGCTCGGCGTAGGTGCTGAAGATACGCCGAACGCGCGTGACGATCTGCGTCGATGTCGGCCCGGCGGGCTTACAGACGTTGACGAAACCCATCATCGATGAAGCGGGAAGCATCGTTCCGTTCGGTCGGTCGTCGGATTACGCGGACGCCGTCGTCGCAAGGCCTTCGTGCAACAACGCGGCCTCAACTGCGGCGAAGGCTTCGGGAAGCGGGCCGGGATGCGTGAGCCCCGAGGCGCGATAGTGGCCGCCACCACCGAGATGTGCAGCCGCTTGCTGGACGTTGACCGATCCATCGGATCGCAAACTCACGCGGATCTCGCCGTCGAAAGCCTTAAAGAGCGCCGCTGCATGAACGCCTTCAACGCGCAGCAGCACGTTGACGAGGTCTTCACTATCTTCGCCATCGGCTCCGGTGCGCGCGAGCATCGGCTCGTCGATATACGAATAACAGTAGCGTCCTTCGCTGGAAAAACGCATCGCTGCGAGTACTTCGCCGAGCAAGCGAATCGCTGCAATGCGTTTGTTGCCGAAAATTTCATCGGTGATGCGCTCTTTGTCGGCCCCCGCGCGCATGAGTTCCGCCGAAAGTTCCAGCGTCTGCGGCGTGGTGTTGCTATGCATGAAACCACCGGTATCGGTCATGATGGTGGTGAGAATGCACGTCGCGATGCGCGCGTCGATCGGAATGCCCAATTCTTGCAAAATGCGGATGACGACGGTCCCGGTCGAGGTTTCCTCGGGAATGACGAGATTGTATTCACCGAAATGCGCGTTCCCGAGATGATGGTCGATATCGAGCATGTTTTTACGTGAGAGCGCCGGGAGAAACTCTCCCGCACGCGCCGGGTCGCTCATATCGCAAAAAACGAAAAGCGTGTCGGGAGGGAGGTCGGTAGGCAACGCGCGCGCGACAAATTCAGAATCGGGAAGAAAGCGCAGGTTACGGGGAACCGGATCTTGCTGGAAATATGCAACCCGCTTGCCGAGGTGTTTGAGCGCCAGTCCTAATGCGAGCCCCGCTCCCAACGTGTCGCCATCCGGCTTTACGTGGCTCACCATCACAAATGCGTCGCGACGGCGCAGTTCATCTGCAACCAGCGCGAGATTATCCGTCTTCGCTTGTGCTTGCATCCTGGCTCTCCTCATCGGGTGGGGCCGGTGCCCGACGAAGTGCGTCTTCGCGCATCGTTCGGGCAAGCTCGATCGCGCGTTCGACCGAGCGATCCTCAACGAAAAGCAATTCAGGGGTATAGCGCAGGTCGATCCGGTGGCCGAGTTCGCCGCGCAAAAAGCCCTTCGCGTTTTCCAGAGCGTCGAGCGTTTGTCGCGCGGAATGGCGATCGCCGATCACCGAAACGTAGACCTTACAAAAGCGGAGATCGTCGGTAACCTCGACTCGTGTAACCGTGGTAAAACCCAAGCGCGGATCCTTCAGCTCTTGCGTGATCAACATGCCGAGGATGCGCTGGATTTCGTGGTCGATCCGAGCGAGGCGTTGGGCCTTCACGCAGCAGCCTTACGAGGCCCCGACAAGTTCGGCCGCGACTTGTTCGACCGTGAAGGATTCGATGACGTCGCCGTCTTTGAGATCGCTGAAGCGCGCCACTTGAATACCGCACTCGAAGCCTTCGGCAACTTCGCGAACGTCGTCTTTGACGCGCCGCAGGCTTTCGATCTCTCCGGTAAAGATGACCGTTCCGTCGCGTAGAACGCGAATCTTCGAATTGCGGAGAATTTTGCCGTCGCGCACGTAGCAGCCCGCGATCGT
Organism: bacterium; assembly: GCA_021782295.1. The sequence goes on from JAJXVC010000116.1 coordinate 4,531, forward strand.
ACCGACCTTGCTGACCTTGAATATCTGCCGTACCTCTGCGTGACCGAGCGTCACCTCTCGCACGACCGGCGCGAGCATACCGCGCATCGCCTTCTTGAGGTCGTCTTCGATATCGTAGATCACCTGGTAGAAGCGGAGATCGACACTCTCGTTATCGGCTAACCGTTTCGCCGTTTCGTCGGGGCGAACGTTGAAGCCGATTAAGACGGCGTTCGAAGCGCTCGCGAGGTTGACGTCGTTCGGCGTTATCGCACCGACGCCACCGTGAATGACGCGAATCTCGACGTCGTCGTTCGAGAGCGACTCCATACGCGCGCGTAACGCCTCGACGGAGCCCTGCCCGTCAGCTTTGACGATGATGTTGAGGGTCTTCTTCCCCTCCGTCGGCATCGACATGAACGTTTCGAGCGAGACTTTCTGCGTCGTCGTTGCAGCGATGCGAACGTCGCGTCGACGCGACTTCCGTTTATCGGCGGCTTCGCGCGCCACGCGTTCGTCGCTGACGACCACCAGCGTATCGCCGGCCGCCGGAATATCTTGCAGGCCCATCACCTCGACCGGAATCGACGGCCCGGCCTTCTTTACTTGACGGCCCTTATCGTCGATGAGCGCGCGCACTTTACCGAAGGTTCCACCGACGACGACGATATCGCCGACGCGGAGTGTGCCCGTCTGCACGAGAACGGTCGCAACCGCACCACGGCCGCGATCGAGCGACGACTCGATGACGACACCGCCGGCACGACGATTCTTGTTCGCTTTGAGATCGCGGATATCGGCTTCGAGCAATACCGTTTCGAGGAGTTGATCGATCCCGTCGCCCGTCCGCGCCGAGACCGGCACCATTTCAATTTTGCCGCCCCAATCGACCGGCTGCAAGCCGAGCTCGGCAAGTTGCTGCTTCACGCGATCGGGCTGTGCATCGCCTTTATCGATCTTATTGATCGCCACAACGATCGGAACTCCCGCCGCTTGCGCGTGGGCGATCGCTTCGCGCGTCTGCGGCATAACGCCATCATCGGCAGCGACAACCAAGATCGCGACATCGGTGACGCGCGCGCCGCGCGCGCGCATCGCCGTGAAGGCTTCATGCCCCGGGGTATCGATGAACGTAATTTTGCGATCGTTATGCTCGACGGTATAGGCACCGATCTTCTGCGTGATGCCGCCGGCTTCACCCGCGGCGACGTCGGCGCGCCGAATCCGATCGAGCAACGAGGTCTTACCATGATCGACATGGCCGAGCACCGTTACCACCGGCGGGCGCGGCGTCATCATCTCGGGACGATCTTCTTCTTGTTCGACCGTGACTTCTTCACCGGCTTCTTTGACGACCGCATTGAATCCGAATTTCTTCGCAACGGCGATCGCGACGTCGGCCGGGATATTTTGGTTGATCGTCGCCATCGTTCCCATCTTGATGAGTTCGGTAATGACGTCTTTCGCCGGTACGATCATCGAAGTGGCGAGTTCTTGAACCGTCAACAGATCGGGAATCTCGATCGTCTCGAGTTTCTTGCCCGCATCGATCGGCGAACTCTCGCTCTTCTTTTTCCGCGCGCGTTCTTTTTCGAGCAGCAGATCTTTCTCGCGATCTTTCTTCGCGGTCGCTTTCTCTTGATGGCTGCGCTTGTCGCCGGGACGACCTCCCGAAGAGGGCGCCGGTGCATCGGTCGGCGCGGGTGCGCCGGGCGCTCCGGCCGGACGCGTTCCCGGCGCGAGCGGACGGAAGGGGCCGTTCCCCATCGGCCGGCGAGCGGCGGGCGCACCGGGGCGACCGGCGCCACCAGGCTGCATGCCGGGCGGCGGCGCGCTC
>JAJXVC010000117.1 GCA_021782295.1 bacterium
GAGGGCGACCGTGAGTGCAGGGATGCTCGGTACCGACGATCCACCGGCCATTCGATCCTGTGAGGCGCTGATCGCCGAGGCGATCGAGCGCGGCGCCTCCGATATCCACCTTGAGCCCCGCTTCGAGGGGGGGCTCGCACGGATGCGCATCGATGGGCTGCTGCACGACGGAACAGTCTTCGAGCCGGTACTCTACGAGCGCGTGGTGACGAGAATAAAGCTCCTCGGCGGCATCGATATTGCGGAGCGACGGAGGCCGCAGGATGGGCGATTCAGCGCCGGCGCCTTCGATGTTCGCATTGCAACGATGCCGTTATTGGATGGCGAGCGTGTGACGGCTCGACTGCAGGCCAACGATGCGCGTCTTCCTGATGTCGATGCACTGGGCTTCGCCCCGGAGATGCTGCACCGCTTTCGCGCGCTCGTTCGAGCCCCTCAGGGACTAGTGATTGTCTGCGGCCCGACCGGGAGCGGGAAAACCACGACGATCTACTCCGCGCTTGCAGAGCGCGTCGGGAAAACCGAGAGCCTCTGCAGTATCGAAGATCCCGTTGAAATTCGGATGTCGGGAATCAACCAAGTCCAAGTCCACGAAAAAGCCGGCCTCACGTTTGCAAGCGCGTTGCGAGGGCTGCTGCGGCACGACCCCGATATCGTTTTCGTCGGCGAGATTCGCGACGGTGAAACGGCCGAACTTGCAGCTAGTGCAGCACTCTGCGGACGATTGGTCGTAAGCACTTTGCATGCAACCGATGCGTGGACGGCACGGATGCGCATGCTCGATCTCGGCCTCGCCGAACGGCTCGTGGATGGTGCAGTTACCGCGTTCCTTTCGCAACGATTGCTGCGTCGCGTTCGGCCCGATGGTTCGTATGCCGGACGTATCGGAATTTTCGAATTAACGGAGCCGCGAGCACTCGTAGCACGCTCGCTCTCAGAAGCGTCGCATCCACTCCGTCTCGATGCGGCGCGTCACGTGCGGGAAGGCAGGAGCACGGGAGAAGAAGTCGAGCGCGTTCTTGGGGCGAGCCAATAATGCATGCCGTCACGCGTTGTCTCTTCGACGATCTTTTTTATGAAGCTCGTCGACTCGACGCATCGGATCTTCATCTCGCTCAGGATCGCATCCCGGCGATGCGCGTCGACGGGATGCTCCGCCCGGCAACCGCGAATCCGATCTCGGAGCGCGCGCTCGCCGAACTTTTTGGGGAATCAGCTCATTGCAACGCGCAAATGACTCCGACGAACGCGGACATTACGACCGTGCTTGCCGACCCGTTATGGGGGCGTACGAGGCTGCATTGGACGCAGACGCATATAGGAATCACATGCTCCGTACGACTCCTTCCAAGCGTGTGTCCCGACGTGAAAGCTTTAGGAGTATCGCAACGGCTCTGCGATCTCGTGCAATCATCGCATGGACTTTTACTCATCGTAGGCTCAACCGGAAGCGGGAAATCGACCACGCTCGCGGCACTCTTGGCCGTAGCCGCTGAGGCACGCTATCGGAAAATTATTACTTTGGAACATCCGATAGAATTCGATCTATCGCACTTGCCGGGTAGTATCCAACAGCGAGCTATCGGCAAAGACGTTTCTTCGTTGGACGAGGGGGTGTTTTCGGCGCTGCGCAGCGATCCTGACGTCATAGCGATCGGCGAGGTGCGGACTGCGGAGGACTGCAACGCACTTCTCCGGGCTGCGGAGACCGGGCATTTAGTACTCGCTACCATGCACGCAGCCGATGCGGCCGCTTCTATCGATCGCATGTTGCGGTCGTTCCCGGGCGACGAGGCGGGATTGGCCCGAACCGTGCTCGCAGATGTGCTTCTTGGGGTCACCGCACAAAAATTAGTTGCGTTACCTACCGGCGGGCGCCTGTTGGAGAGCGAGCTCTTACTCGCCACCGATGCGGTGCGGGCGATCGTCAGGGACGGAAAATGCTATCAGCTACGCAACGCGATGACGCTCGGGGGAGCCTCGGGCATGAAGCGATTCGTCGGTGCACAGAGCCATGAGTGACGCATTTCTCTATGTTGCCCGTCGATCCGATGGAACGCGCTCGAGCGGTGTTCTCAGCGCCGCGTCATGGAATACCGCTGCAACCGAGCTATTTGAGCGAGGTCTTACCGTTGTCTTTCTCGACACGCAACGGAGCGTTCATTCATTCCTTCGGCCTAGCGAGCGCTTTAGGGCAACTCCCGAAAAAGCTCGCCGTTCGTTCTATCGCGCGCTCGGAACGCTTTTGACCGCGGGGTGTCCGTTCTCTCGATCGTTAGATCTATGCATCGCCAGATGCGAATCGCCGGCGCTTCGCGATGCCTTAATCGGAGCACTCGCTCGCGTTCAATCCGGAAGGTCGTTTAGCGATGCACTCGCCGGGATGCCACGCGAATTTCCCCCGAATCACGTCGCCTTGCTCCGAGCGGGGGAACAGATGGGGAGCCTTGATGCGACCTTGCTCCATCTTGCGGATCGAATGGAGAAAACGAACGAACTTCGCGGGCGAATTGCTGCGGCCGTTGCCTATCCGGCATGGGTGTTTTGTGCATCGATCGCCATCATGGCGATCCTCGCGGTAACGACGTTTCCGTCGATCAGTTCGCTCCTCAAAGAACTCGGAGCACGGCCAAGCGGCCTGCTGGCCGCGTCGATATCCATTTCCAATGCGTTCTCTCGGCCGGGCAGTAGGATTCTGTTCGTGCTCGCAGGCTTTGCATTCGCACTCAGCGCCTTTGCGGTACAAACCTGGCCGAGGGTTCGCTCCATGCGGGAGACGGTAATCCTCCGGCTTCCGATATTGGGGAAGATATTCGCCGACCGTTGTGCCGGCGAGTTTTTTTCGGTCTGTGCCGACCTTCTGTCCGCGGGTATCGGAATCATCGAGGCAATCGAGCTTAGCGCGAGCGCAGCCGATAACAACGTTCTTCATGATAGGGCACAACATTGGATTCGCAAGATACAGTCAGGCGAAACGTGGGCGGCGTCGATGGAGAATGGTGTATTCGTTGACGCTATGACGAAAACCATGACCGAGATTGGCGAAGAAACCGGCTCCCTTTCTACCCTTATAGGTGCAATTGGAACGCATCGTCTTTCGGAGGCGGAAGCGCGCCTCCGGCTTCTGACCTCATTCCTAGAGCCCTTGGCGATGCTCGCCATCGGTGGATTTGTTGCGCTATTTGTCAGTGGAGTTCTCATTCCCATCTACAATGCAATAGGAGGAATACGATGACTGCCCCCGTCGCCCCGCGTTCTTCCGAGAATTCTCGGGACGAGCTTTTCCAGACGTATGACTATCTTTGTGTTCACGCGGCGCGCCGATATCGCGGAGATCCGATTGGTTACGACGATCTCTTGCAGATTGGGCGTGTTGGGTTGCTCAAAGCAATCGATCGCTACAATCCGTATTTAGGCGTACCTTTTGCGGCCTATGCATGGGCGAGCATCATCGGTGAGGTGCGTCATGCTTTTCGGGACCAGACCGAACTCATTCGCACGCCGCGATCGACGCGTCATCGCGAGCGCCTAGCACGTCGTGTCTCCGAGCGCCTCACCCACGAACTCGGTCGGATGCCGACGCGGGGTGAGATTCAGAGCGCTCTCACCGACGTTGTCGGGCGAGCACCAATTGCCGAACCGGTCCGCATAGCGCCGCTTGATGCCGTAGATCGAGCCGCGCCCCTGCTGGAAGAAGAGATCGATCGCGTCGTAGACTCGCTTGCTCTGCAGGTCTGTATGCGCGAACTTACGGAGGTCGAGCGTATCGTTGTCGTCCGCATCTATCTAAAAGGAGCGGACCTTGCGAGCGTCGCTTTGGAGTTAGGCTATTCAACTCGTCAAATATGCAGAATCCGCAAACAGGCATTGGAAAAAATTGCCGCTCGGTATGTCCAGCGGTAATTTTAAACGGGAACTCCATAATATATGGCAGCAGTGCAAAGCGACAGACCTCTAGCGAGTTTACAGCGAGCACGAGGATTTACCCTCATCGAAATGATGGTAGTAGTGGCAATTATCGCCATTCTTGTAACGCTATTGGTTCCAAATTTTATGCGAGCTCGCGCTCAAGCCCAAACCGCTGCATGCGAAGCAAACATGAAAGAAATTGCAACGGGTCTGGAAATGTATTACGCCGATAACCTCAGCTACCCAACGGGGGCGACGGCCGGATCGAGTAGCCCCGTCGATGCATCCGATCCGCTTGTGAAATTCTACCTAAAGCAGCCGCCGGTCGATCCGGCAGCCGGACCCGGCAAATATTACACCTATAGCATAACCGGTTCCGGCACGAGTGACGCGTCGTACACGATCGTCTGCCCCGGCGTACATTCAGCCCTAACATTACAGACGCTCAATGGCGGAACAGCTCCATCCAGCGATTCATCCATACAATACGATTCAAACACGGGCTTCAGTGTCCACTAATGGTGATCCGAGATTTGCTATCTGCGGCGACGGTGGGGATCATCGCAAACGGGGGGCCATGTACGGCAGCACGCGTCCTTGCCGGATCATCGTTCTATCGCGGCCGCCAGCGAGCCATCGCGTTACTAGCCTTCACATTTGGCGCATTCGCCGCAGACGTTGCCTTGGTAAGTTCGCTTGCCCTGTTCTTTCGCGTGCTCGCATTCTCGAGTTGGTGGTACGCGTTCGCGGCGGCCGCGGCCCTGATCGCGGGCTTCTGGAGCATCACTCGTCCGAAAGGCGATAGATGCACCGGTTCGCATGGCAGTGCGAAGGCAGGGAATACGTCGATGTTCGCAGTTCCGCTCTTTGCCGGGATCGGAAGTTCGTTGTTGCTTGGCGCTTGCTGCGCACCATTTGTGTTTGCGGCGGCGGCGACGGGCGGGAGAAGCGCAAGCCCGCTTGCAGTAGCAATCGCCTATGCTATAGCACACGCCGCCGTGCCGCTTGCCGCAACGATCATCTCGCGTGTGATCCTGACTGTGGAGATCAACCACGAACTGCACGAGGCAGCAATTGCCGTACAATCCGGTTTGTTTTTTGGGTGCGCTCTCTATTTTGGTATGCTAGCATGATCGCGCAGCCTCTCTTGCGCCGCGTGGTAATGGTTCTCTGCGCGTGCGGGTTTTCGATACCGTTTTTGCGCGGAGCGCTATCTGACGCTCTTTTGGCCCGAGGGGATAGTGCCTTAGCCGTCGGCTCCCTCAACGCTGCGTGGCGCTACTATCAAAGAGCGGAAACGCTCGGCGGAACTCGTACGGCGCTTCGTAGAATTGTCACGCTAGCACTTCTTTCAAATGACCGCTCGATTCTTCACCGAGCGCTCGAGTCGATGAAACAGTTAAAAGCAACGCGAGCAAGCGCATCGCTTATTTTCGATCGCGCCTTGCTGGAGTGGCGCGCGCACCGCCTAGCAGCAGCCGAACATGATGCACGAATCGCTTCCCATTTCACGAACTCGATCGCACCGTTATTATTTGCCGGCATTCTTGCTCGGCGGCGTGGCGCGATCCAGATCGCTCACCTTGATTTCGCGCGAGCTCATCGCCTCTCGCCGCAAGATCCCCGACCTCTCTATCAGCTCCGCAAGGAGGGCTTCTAAGCAAGCCGTGTTGCAGCTGGGACTTATTGCTTGTTTAACGGCATTGGCGTTCGCCGGGACGGAGTTGCTTGCATACGCGAGCCTCTCGCGGCTACTTTCAGAAGGGATCACGCCGTCTGTTCCGCTTTTTATTATCGTTAGCGCCTCCAGCGTCTTTGTTTCGCACTATGGCCTTCTTCATGTCGACGCTATGGCCGCCATTCTCTATGGGTCGCTGTCGAGTTTAGCCGTGGTCGATTTACGTTCGGGATATGTCCCGAATGCCGCGCTGGCGCCGCTCTCCGTGCTTGCCGTCGCGCATGGTTTCCTTAGCTCCCAACTGTTTGCGGGGATGTTCGGACTTCTTTTGGTAGGCGGCGTCGCGCTGTTTCTTCATGTTGCAGGAAGAGGTACGAGTTTTGGATTGGGAGACGTAAAACTACTAGCAGTGTTGGGCGGTATTCTTGGCGCCGAACGAAGCCTAACAATGCTCTCCGCTGCATTTATCATCGGTGCAGTCATAGCCGTCGTCCTGTTCGCGATCGGCAGAGCCTCTCGAAAAGATGCTATTCCGTTTGTGCCGCTCCTCGCGCTCGCTTACCTCGTGGAAGGAGGCCTCCATGCCGGCTAAAGGGGAGACAATGAAGGAATTACCGCTGGGTATCGACCTCGGGGCAAGTAAATTGCGCGTGACCTATGCACGGCTAACCCCCGACGGCCCGCGGATTGAAGCGGTCGCTTCTCGAGAGCGCGAAGAAGGATGCACCGATGAGTGGCTC
>JAJXVC010000118.1 GCA_021782295.1 bacterium
GAGCGTCATTGTGCAGCCGCCCCGCGCGCACCGAGATAGCGCCGCGCTGCAAGCGCAAATACGAGCAAGCCTTCGATCACATGAATGGCATCTTTCGGGACGGCCGCGGCGGCTTGCAAGGCGAGTCCACCCGACTCCAACGCGCCGAATGCAAGTGCGGCGACGCAGATCGCCAACGGTTCGAGCCCGCCGACGAGCGCGACGGCGATCGCGATGAAGCCGTATCCCGGCGAGAGTTGCGTGTTGAAGCGATGCAATTCACCGGCGACGAGCGCCGCGCCGCCCATTCCCGCAAGCGCCCCCGACCACGCCATCGCCGCGAGTGCGATGCGCGATAACGAGATACCGGCACGACGGGCGGCCTCGGGTGCTTCTCCCGCGGCGCGCAGGCGATAGCCGAACCACGTGCGATTGAGAATGTATCGCAATGCGAATGCGGCGAGCAGCGCAATGGGCAGCGCGATCGTCGCGCGCGTCTGCGGCAGCAACGTCGGCAGCCAATACGCGTGCGGAAGCAACGAGAGCTCGGGACCCGCTGCATCGGGTGCGCGCAGCGGCCCCGTTACCAGATAGAGCGCGAGCGAGGCGGCAATAAAGTTGAGCATCAACGTGGAGATCACTTCGTTTGCGCCGCGAGCGGCCTTGAGCCAGCCGGCGATCGCTCCCCACACTGCACCGCCGAGTGCGCCGGCAAGAAAGATCGCCGCAATTGCAAGCGCCGGTGCAACCTCGATGCGCGTTCCGATCCAACCCGCAAGAAGACCGCCGACGAGCAACTGTCCCTCGGCGCCGATATTAAAGAGACCGGCACGAAAGGCAATCGCAATGCCGAGCGCCGGGAAAAGCAGCGCCGTCGTGCTCGCCAGCGTCTCGGCAATTTGCTGCTTTCCGCCGAAGGCGCCGTAGAAAAATGCGTTGAAGCCGAGAATCGGCGAGACGTGCGACGCAAGCATCGCCAGCGACATCGCTGCGACGACGCCGAGCGTACCGAGCAGCAGCGCCTTTATACTCTCGCGATTCATGCGCTCACCATCAATCGGCCGATTGTATCGCGGTCGAAACGCCGATCCGCGAACTCGCCGCGCAGTGCGCCGCGCGCGATAACGACGATCCGATCGGAGAGCGCGAAGAGCTCGTCGAGTTCGAACGAGACGAGCAAGATCGCTGCACCGCGATTGCGCGCCGCGAGCAATTCGCCGTGCACCGTCGCGGTCGCGCCGATATCGATGCCGCGCGTCGGGTTGTAGGCGATAACGAACGGCGGGTTATCGATCAGCGCTCGCCCCACGACGAGTTTCTGCTGGTTGCCCCCCGAGAGCGTTGCGAGCGGTGCGTCGATGCTCTCGGTGCGGACGTCGAAGCGCTCGACGATCGCCGCGCACTGCGCGCGCGCCGCAGCGCGGTCGATGCGCCACGAACCGTTCCCTGCGGCGCGTTCGCGCCCCAACATCGCGTTCTCGACCAGCGACCAGGCGGGAATCACCGCCTCCAGCAAGCGATCTTGGGGAATGATGCCGATCGCTGAGGGGCGATCGATCGTTCCGCGAAAGGGCGTCAACCCCGCGAGTGCGTCGGCGAGCGCGCTCTGTCCGTTCCCTTCGACACCCGCGATGCCGAGAATCTCTCCGGCGGCAATGTGGAGCGAGAGATTTTCGATCACCCCGGGAACCGTGAGCTCTTTGACGCGCACGACGACCGCGCCGTTCGTTGGTTGATGCGACGGAATCGAAGGAATCTCTCCGCCGATCATCGCGCGCGCCGTTTGGTCGCGCGTGATTTCGGTGATGGGGCGCCGTTCGACAACGCGTCCGCGCCGTAGCACCGTAACACGCTCGGCATGGGCGAAAACCTCGTCGAGCTTATGTGTGATCACCAGAGCGCCGACGCCGTTTTGCGTCAGGAGCGCAATCGTCGAGAAGAGTCGCTCTACTTCGCCCGGCGAAAGCGCCGCGGTCGGCTCGTCGAGAATCAGAATGCTCGGATCGCGCGCAAGTTCGCGCAATAATTCGACGCGTTGCCGAATACCAACCGGGAGATCCTCCACCAAAGCATCGGGATCGACGTCGAGCCCGTAACGCTCACCGAGATCGCGAACGAATGCGCGCGCCGCATCGCGATCGATTGTCGCGAACCGTCGTGGCTCGCGCCCGAGAACGACGTTCTCCCACACGCAGAGCCGGTCGATCAGCGCAAAATGCTGGTGCACCAATCCGATGCGCCCGTTCCGTTCGATCTCACCTGCGTCGGCGAGCAGTTCTCCCGCGGCGATTGCGGCGAGTGTCGATTTTCCCGCTCCGTTCTCGCCGACCAGCGCGTGAATCTCGCCGGCTTCGCAAGAAAGATCGACGGCGTCGAGCACTTGCAGTTGCCCGTACCGCTTCGAAATTCCCCGGAGCCGTAATGAACCGCTCAGAGCTTCACCGGCTGAAACTTCGCAAGCGCACGCAACGTCGCCGGCGGCACGATTTGTCCATCGACGATCGCCGCGCGAATACGCGCGAGCCGCGCGATGCGTGCGGGGCCGATTTTTGCACGCGTGTACTGAAAATTCGTCAGCGAAACGCCGCCCTCTCGTAACCCGAAGACAACGTGGCCGTGCATCGGCTTTCCATCTTGGTACGCTTTCGCGACATCGAAGACCGCAACGTTCACGCGCTTGACCATCGATGTAAGCACTTTTCCGGGCGCGAGAGCGTCTTGATTGGAATCGACGCCGATGGCGTACGCGCCTCGCCGCGTCTCGACCGCTTCGATTGCCCCCATCCCCGCCTTCCCGGCAGCGGCGTAAATGATATCGGCACCGTCGTTGAGTTCGACATCGGCGAGTTCCTTGCCGGCGGCAACGTCGTCGAAGCTACCGATATATTTCGCGTCGACCTTTATATGCGGATCGATCTCGCGCGCTCCGGCGATATAGCCGGCCTCAAATTTGTGCAACAGCGGAATATCCTGTCCGCCGAGAAAAGCGATGTGTTTGCTCGGGCTCATCATCGCTGCGAGCGCCCCTGCGAGAAAAGAACCGTCCTGTTCGCGAAAGGTGATCGACACGACGTTGGGTTCGTTCACGACTGCATCGACGATGGCAAAATGGGTGTGCGGGTGATCTTGCGCGATCTGATCGAGATCTTTGCTCATTAAAAACCCGATTGCATAAATAACCGAAAAACGTTCGTTTGCGAGCGCTTCGAGATTTGGTTGGTAGTCGGCTGCGGAGCGCGATTGAAGAACCGATATATGCGCCCCGAGTAGTCGGTGCGCGTGGAGCAGTCCACGATAGGCCGAGTCGTTGAACGATTTATCGCCGAGTCCACCGATATCGGTGACCATGCCGAGCGAGAGGCCGCGCCCGCTCTCGGTGCTCGGTGCGCACGAGATGATGAGTGCCGCAAGGGCGCAGGCCGAGATCGCGCGTGCGAGGATTCTCATTCACATCCCTGCTACGACGGACGGAGGCGCGAGCCTGCGTCGAGAAGCGAGGGGGCGATATGGAAAGAATCGATCTGACCCTCGCTCCCCCGCGCCGATGGAGCGATGAACTCGGCGGCATCCGCTGGCTTCCCCGCATCATCGACAAGGCGCGCGCCGCGCTCGGCGGTGCGTTGGGGAGCTATCTCTACGGTCAGAGCCCGGGCGACGAAATGCTCCTGCGCGTCCTGGGCACCGATTATCCGACCTTCACGCGCATCGTTCGGGAGGCGCCCGATGACGCCGCGATCCTCGCAACGCTCGAAGAGCGTTTTCCCGAAGGGGTCGCGCGCGCGCGCCGTTGGTCGAGCCGACCCGTGCCGTTCGTTTTACGGTCGGCGGCGTGGGTGCTCGATTTCGACGATGGCTATATCGATGGACCGCTCGCCCCGGTGCGCAAGCCGATTCAAGCGCTCTATACGCTCGTTGCCCTTATGGTGCGCGCGGTGCGGAAAAATACCGCAAAGGAAGCCCTATGATCGCGGCGCAGCGAGCGATGCGCGAACGCGTCGACATCGTCGGTGTTCCGATGGATTTGGGCGCGAGCCGTCGCGGGGTCGACATGGGGCCGTCGGCAGTGCGCTATGCACGACTGCACGAAAAATTGCGCGCGATCGGCGTCACGCGCATTGAAGATCGCGGCAACCTGCACGTGCCGATTCGCGAATCCCTTGCGGTGAGCGATCCCCATGCGAAGTACATCGAAACGATCGATGCTGTCTGCTCCGAACTCGCCGAAATCGTCGAGCGCGTTCTCGCCGAGAAGAGTTTCCCCATCGTATTAGGCGGCGATCATTCAATCGCGATGGGTACGCTCGCCGGTTTGACGCGCGCGCGCGGCACCGCTCCGGGCATCGTGTGGATCGATGCGCATAGCGATATCAATAGTCCGAAAAGTTCGCCATCGGGGAACGTGCATGGAATGCCGCTCTGGTTTGCATTGGAGAGAGGCTATGCAGATCGCAACCGAACGGTGCAGATCGGTCTGCGCGACGTCGATGCAGTGGAGAAAAAAAATCTCCGCGAGTCGGGGGTGCGCGCATTCACGATGACCGATGTCGACCGGCTCGGTATCTCGCGCATCATGGAAGAAGCGATCTCGATTGCGGGTGCCGCCGGTTCGATTCATATCTCGTTCGACATGGACGGCATCGACCCGAGCGAAGCGCCGGGCACCGGCACGACGGTGAAGGGCGGATTGAGTTTTCGCGAAGCGCACCTCGTGATGGAGATGTTGGCGGCGAGCGGGCAGGTTGGTTCGTTGGAGATGGTCGAGGTCAATCCGATTCTCGACCATCGCAATCAGACCGCCGCACTCGCCGTCGGACTCATCTGCTCGGCGCTCGGGCAATCGATCCTGTAACGCGACGCGCTTAGAGGCGAATCGTCGTCTCGCCGGTGCAGGCGATTCCACCGCCGCAGACGGCGGGATCCCACGATGCGTCGGCGAGCAGTGCGAGGATGCGCGCGCGACTCGCGGCATCGATCGGCGGCGTGAACGAGAGCGCGACGATGTGGCCGTTCCCGTCGACGCGCACTCTCATCGTCGCGTGGAGAGCGAGGGCGCGCAGACGACGCGCAGTGCGATCGTCGAGGACCGGTTCCCGCTGGCTCGCGCCGAACGGCATGTAGCCGCCGCGGTCGAGCCGCTCCGTGCTGGCGAGCCGCACCGGCGCGGGGCTCGCCGTCGCCGCCGGCCCGGGCGTCGCGCTCGGTGCGGGGCTCGGCGAAGCGGGTGCGGGTGCTATGGCGAGCGCGATCGGTGCGCTTGCGACGGGTGCGCGATGCCGCGCCGGCCGTATCGATGCCGGAGCGGGGGCGACGGGGCGCGGATGCGCCGGTACCGGCGAGCGGGCCGGCTGAGGCGAACGCCGCGCCCGTGCGAGCTCGATACGCGCGACCTGGGCGAACGCGATCGTCGCAACGCTCGGGCGCCGCGAGCGCACGGCGACGAGCGAGGGGAGCAGCGCGATCAGCACGAGATGGAGCGCGAGCGAGGCGGCGAAGGCCGCGCTCATCCGTCGCCGTCGGTCGTCGCTGCGCTCGAGCATCATCGAAAGTTCGGCTGGAAGCCCTGCGACTTTCGACGGAACAAAGCGAGAATGCTCTTGCCAGCAGGGGCGGCGCGCGATTTTGCCTATTCATTCCCTATGATCGCGACCGAAATCGTTCTTTACCAAGCCGAATGGTGCGGCTACTGCGCGCGGGTACGGGCGGTGATGACCGATCTTCTGCTCGATTATCGCATCGTCAACGTGCCCCGGAGCCATGGAGAGCGGGCGATCGTGAAAGAGATCTTCGGCCGCACGGGGATTCCCTCGCTCGTCGACGGTGACGTGAAAATCGCCGACGACGACGATGCGATCATCGCCTATTTGCGCAAGACCTACGGAAAGTAGTGCGCGCGAAGCGCGAGAACGGCGACGCTCGCGCATGCGCCAACGAACGTCGAACTACCATTCACCGCATCGTTGCGAAAACCGGAAAGGCCGCGGATGCGCCGCGTCGGCGCGCCGCAGAGATGCGGATCGGTCTCACAGTCGCGCACACAGCGATCGCAGGTGCGACGCTCCTGCACGCTCGCTCCGAGCAACGAGTCGGCGAACGCGCCGATGATTCCGCCGACCGCTCCTGCAATAAATGGTGCGAACGCGGCGAGCGCCGCAGTTGCGGC
>JAJXVC010000119.1 GCA_021782295.1 bacterium
GCCGATCGAGCCAGCGCCCGATCGCTGCGGGATCGCCCGCGCGCAGATAATTTCCCAGCAACGGGCGTGGCGGTTCGAGGACGGGAACGCCGGATATCGCACCGAGCATCGCGGGCAGTTGTCGCGTTACCGGGCGATCGTCGAGCGGAACGAAGAGGACCGGAGCGTTCGCTGCCTGCGCGATACCAAGACAGGCGACGACGAACGTCAGTGTCGCGATGAGGCGACGGTACACGCCGTTCACTTCAATCCGCGCAGCCGCCCGCCGTTGCGCGCGAGCGCTTCTCGTGCAGCGCGGAGGTCGGTATCGAGCCACGCCATCGCAATCGCGGTTTTCACCGCTCCCGCCGCATCGTCGAGGAGCGCACGCGCGCGTTCGCGCCGACAGGGAACCGCGCGCATGACGATCCGTTCGGCGCGGTCGCGTAACTTCTCATTCGTAACGACGAGATCGACCATCATATTTTCGTAGGTCGTTCCCAACGCCACCATCACCGCCGTCGAGAGCGCATTCAGCGCGATCTTCTGCGCCGTTCCCGCGATGAGGCGCGTCGAACCGGCGATCGGTTCAGCCCCGGTGGCGAGAAAAACGGCACAATCGGCCTCGGCAAAGAGCGGTGCATCGCGATCGTCGGCGATGGCGATCGTCAGCGCACCACGCGCTCGTGCCGCTCGCAACGCCGCGATGACGTACGGCGCTCGCCCACTCGCCGAGAGTGCGACGGCCACATCGCCGGCGTTCACGCAGGTGGTATCGCGCGCGCCCGCCGTTGCGTCGTCTTCGGCACCCTCGATCGCGCCATGAAAGGCGGCGCTCCCACCGGCAAGGTGCATGCAGATGCGGCGTGGAGCGAGCCCGAACGTCGGATGCAACTCGACGGCGTCGAGCGCAGCGATCCGTCCGCTGCTTCCGGCGCCGATGGTATGCCAGGTTGCCCCCTTCGCCATCGCCACCGCGGCAGCGTCGGCCGCTGCGGCAAGCGCATCGCGAGCGCCGGCGACCGCTTCGACCGCGCGCGCCTGCATGCCGACGATCTCAGCGATGCAATCTACGGTATCTAAACCGTCGAGCGCCGGTCGTTGCGCGAACGCCTCGGTAGCGGGGAGTTCTTCACTCATTGCCGCACGCTCGCACGCTCCGCTAAGACCAACGCACCTTCGACCGGCTCGCCGGAAAATTTCCGAATGTTTAAAAAAGGCGCTTCGTTGGAAAGACGCGTCTCGAACAGAAAGGTCAGCAGAGAATTTTCGCGCACCAAGCCGCCGCAGAGCGCGAGCGAGAACGGAAGCTGCGATACGTCGAGTCGGCGAAGAAGCGCACGTACGAGATCGGCGAGTTCCAACGCCGCGCCCTGTACGATCTTCACTGCGGAACGCTCGCCGCTATCGGCTGCGGCAAGAACGAGCGGCGCAAGTGCGGCGATCGCAGCAACGGGCACCGGGCTCCGATAGAGCGCCGAAAAGAGCGTCGCCCGGTCGCTGCATGCAAGTGCACGCTCGATGCCTGCGAACCATGCGGCACGCGGTGCGCGCTCTTCATAGGAACGAAGTAACAGACGCGCGGCCGCAAGGCCCAACGCGTAGCCGGAACCTTCATCGCCGAGCAGGTAGCCGCCGCCGCCGAGCGCGATGCGTTCCTCCCCACGCTCGCCGTAGATACCGCTTCCCGTACCGAGCACGAGTACCGCTCCGTCGCCCGATGGAATCGCCGCGCGCAATGCAATCTCCAGATCGCTCGTGCAGATGATGCGCGCCTGCGGGAAGAGTTCGTGCAGGCTCGCTTCGAGCGCTGCGGCGATGCCCGGATTCGAAAGCCCTGCCACACCGAGTACCACGCTCTCGGGCGAGCGGCCGAGCGCGAGATCGCGCACCAATGCGTGCAGCACGCTGCGAACGCTCTCGACTGAAAGAACCGACGGATTCGCGGGGCCGGCCTCGGCACGCATGCGCCGTTCGCCGTCGCGCGCCATCGCAACGCTCTTACTTCCGCCGAGATCGATCCCTAGAATCATCGTGCATCTTCCTTTGCGATCTTTGCAAGCAACTGCGAAAGAGCGTACGGTGCGACCGCGCCGAGAACGGCGTGCTTTCGCGCCCCGGTCACCGACGGGAGGTTCGCGCTGCGCCCGCGCAGCGTTTGGAATCCGAGAACGGCGAAGGCGACCGCCTCTTTCGATTCGGCCGGCACCCCGACCGCGTCGCTCGATTCGACGCGCGCACGCGATAGCCGCTCGCGCAGCGCTTGCAGCAGCCGAGTATTTTTCGCTCCACCACCGGAGCAAAGAATGCGTGCATCCTCGAAGTGGTGGCGTTCGATCTCCTGCGCGATACTCTCGACCGTCAAGGCAAGCAGCGTCGCCAACGCGTCCTCGAGCGATTGCGCCTGCAACGAACTGCGAAAGCGGCGCAGAAAAGCCTCGCCGAAGCGCTCGCGCCCAGTCGATTTCGGTGCGGGGAGCGCAAAGTAAGGATCGGCGAGCATCTCGGCAAGCAGCGTCGCATCGACGCTGCCGCGCGCCGCCGCTGCGCCGTCACGGTCGAAGCGCGCAGCGCCGCCGCTCGCTTCGGCGATCCATGCATCGAGCAACATGTTCCCGGGGCCGGTATCGAACGCAACGATCTCGTCTGCATCGGGGCTCGCGCCTGCGGGGAGCAACGTGAGATTGGCGATCCCGCCGCAATTGAGTGCGATGCGCTTTTCGTCGGGGGCGGCGACGAGCAAGAGATCGGCGTAGGGAACCAACGGCGCGCCCGATCCACCGAGCGCACAATCCGCGCTTCGAAAATCGAAACAGACGCTCGCGGCGATGCGCTCGCGTAGCGCAAATGGGTCACCGATTTGCAACGTGAGTGCGGCAGCACCGTCGTGGAAGATCGTTTGGCCGTGCATCGCCGCAAAATCGACCGAGCGACCGGAGAGAAAATGCTCCGCGGCATCGGCGTGCGCAGTTCCCAGTTCGCGATGAAGGCGCGCGACGGCGGCGATACCGCCGCTCCCGCGGCGAATGACCTCGTCGAGCAGATCCGCGTTCTCCGGCGCGAAGGCGAAGGTTTGCGCGTCGAGCAGTTCGATAGCGATCCGTTCGCCGCGCACGTGCAGATCGACGAGCGCACAGTCAATCCCGTCGAGCGAGGTGCCGCTCATCATCCCCAATGCGATCATGCGCTGCGATCCACTGCATCGGTCACGCCGGTAAAAAATGCTCGCCGTAGATCGGTGCTGTCCTCGCGCCCGAAATACACGGTGTTCGTCAGCAGCACGGCGGTGAGATCGCGCTCTGGATCGACCCAGATGCAGGTCCCCGTGAATCCGGTATGTCCGAACGAATCGCGCGAAAAACCGGGGCCACACGAGTTATCATCCCGCGTTTTGAGCGCCCAGCCGAGCCCACGACGGAGCGTCGGATCGAAGGCTTGCTCGCGCACCGCTTCGCGCGCAAGCGCTTCGTCGATCACCGAGGAACGGCCGTGCAACGCCGCAAGATACTGTTCGCCGATCCACGCCGCGTCGGCCGCGCTGCCGAAGATCCCCGCGTGCCCGGCAACACCGCCGCAGAGGTAGGCTTTCTCGTCGTGCACGCGTCCTTGCAGACGCCCTCGCCAGCCGTCGCACTCCGTCGCCGGAAGCGTTCCCCAATCGGTCTTGCGCGGGCGGTAGCCGAAGTCGGGGCGCGCAACGAATCGTTCGACGAGCGTTTGTAACGAGCGCCCTTCGCGGCGCGCAAGGGCGACGCCGAGTGCGAGAAAGCCGAGATCGCTGTAGAGGACGCCGCTGCCGACCGGAGCGTGAAGATCGGCGGTAAGCGCATACTCTTCGACGGAGCGATCGCGGAGCGAGCGATAATGCGCCCCCGATTGCATTCCCGAGGTATGTGCGAGCAGCATGCGCAACGTGATCGATCGCTGCGGCAACCGTTCCCACTCCGGAATCGTTTCGACGAGCGGGTCGTCGAGCGCAAAACCTCCGCGCGCGAGCGCATCGAGAGCGAGCGACGCTACCACGAGCTTCGTCAGCGAGGCGAGATCAAAACGTGTATCGAGCGCAACCGGGCGTGCATCGCCATCTGCACGCGTGCTGCCGTACGCGCGTTCGAAGAGCACGCGGCCGTGCCGTTCGACGCGTGCGACGGCAGCGGTGAAGCGTCGCCCAAGTGCCGCGCGCAGCACGGCATCGCTCTCTGCAAAACGATCACGCACGAGCGATCGTGACCGGTAATTTTCCACTCGTCGGTGCGCCGGCAAAGAGTGCGGCGGCAGCGGCGTGGAGATGCAGCGGATCGCTGCCGAAGCAGCAAAGCGCGTGCTCGACGAAGGGTGCCGCTTCGATATCAAACGGCTCCATCGTCGAAACGAGGATGCTCTCGGGAAAGCGATCGACGATGCGACGAATCGCATCGATCGCGACGGGATCGAGGTGCGTACGATACGAGAGCAACACGGGGCGACGTTTGGAACTCGCGATCGCCGCGAGCGTACGATCGACCGATACCGCGTCCTGCGGCTGCAGTTGCGGTGCCTCTTCCGCTCCATGCGCCGCCGGGCCGAGATCGCCCTCGACGCCGAAGCGAACGAGGATGCTTTCCTCGGCACGCACTCGCGGCATTCCACGAACGCACACCACCGCCCGCGCGGCAATCGTCGTGCCGACGTTCGGAAAAGGTGCAGGAGCATCGAGCGGAATCGGCCGCGAGAGGGTCGCCCGCAACATGCGCATGCGCATGCCCGCTTCTCGCAGGCGCCACTCGCGCATCTCGCCACGTGCGATGCGCGCGGAGATCTCGCGCGCCGCCGGCATCGCTTCATCGAGTTGCTCGCAGATCAGCGCGCAATCCGCTCCGGCCTGAATTGCCCTAGCGGCGCGCTCGGCGATCGTACCGAAGCGATCGAGCGCACCCATCTCCAAATCATCGGTGAAGGCAACGCCGTTAAACGAACAACTCTCGCGTAAGAGCGATTTCATCACCGGCTCGGAGAGCGTCGCCGGTTGCTCCCGATCGACCGCTTCAACGACGACATGCGCGATCATCGCCGCGCGCGCGTGCGGCAAGAGTTCGCAGAACGGCGCGAGATCGCGCAGATGGAAGAGCGTCGTCGGAATCGAGACCGTCGGCAGTGCGACGTGTGAATCGACGGCGGTGCTGCCGTGCCCCGGAAAATGCTTGAACGTCGGCACGATCCCGCGGCGCCCCATGCCGCTTGCGAGCGCTCCGGCAAGGTCGGCGACACGCTCGGGATCGTCGCCGAAGGAGCGCGTACCGATGACGGTACTCGCGTGATCGATGGCGAGATCGAGCACCGGTGCGAAATCGAGATTCACGCCGATGCGGCGGAGATCGTGTGCGATCTGCTCGCCGAGTTGTCGCGCGAGCTCGAGATCGTCGGCGGCACCGACGGCCATCATCGAAGGCATCGGTGCGAGCCCATCGCGCAGTCGCGCGACCCGCCCCCCTTCTTGGTCGATGGCGATGATCGGTGTCGGATCGTCGGGGCGCAGGGCACGCAGCGCGTCGGTGAGGGCGCGGGCGCTCTCTACCGTCGGTACATTTTCTGCGAAGAGGACGTATCCGCCGAAGCCCCGCAGCGCGAACTCCGCACGGGTCGCTTCATCGAGCTCCGAACCCGGAAACCCAACTGCAAGAACACCCTCCGCTAGGTCGACGAACTCGCTCAGAACGGCTCCTTCTCGTTCGGGAGGAACTCGGTGTCAGTGCGCGCTGATCGATTGCGCTACGAGCATCTTCCCGGAGCGGGCCGCGAGTACCTCGACGCGGTCGCCGAGTCGCAGGCTTGCCAGTGTGGCAAAGCCGCCGGCCCGCTGGATCGAGGTATTCGGGGTCACCGTCACCTCCATCGTCTTTGCGCCGACTCGGACGCCGATGCCGGGATGTTGATAGTGAATGGCAACGATTCGCCCGACGAACGAGAGCGCGCGCGAGGGATGCGCGGCGATTGCGCTCGGTGCGAGCGCCAGGAATGCGAAGCAGAGAAAGAGGGTGCGTTTCACG
>JAJXVC010000120.1 GCA_021782295.1 bacterium
ACGCCGATTTCGTCGGGGGTGCGATTGGTCAGCGTTCGCACGCGCCACATGTGCAGCACCGAGCCGTCACCGTCGAGGACTCCGAATTTCGTTTCGGTATTCCCCACGTCGATCGCGAGCAGCACTACGTTTTCCCTTTCAGCAATGGTTCCAGCGCGTCGAACAAACGTCCGGCGAGCGTTCGTTTCTCCGCGCGCCCGAGATCGATCCGCGCACCGGAACGCTCGAGCAGCACATATCCATTCTCTTGCAAGCCGAAACCCGCACCATCGCGGACGTCGTTCACGACGATCGCGTCGAGCGATTTGCGTTGCATTTTTTCGCGCGCGTTGGATTCGTGATCGTTGGTTTCGGCGGCAAAGCCGACGATATAACGCGAGCCGCCCGCAGCCGAGAGCGCGGCAAGAACGTCGGGGGTGCGCTCCAAATCGACGTGCAGCGTCTCGTTGCTCTTCTTCCGTTTCTCCGCCGAGAACTCGCGCGGGCGCCAATCGGCGACGGCGGCGGCGGCAATCGTGAGATCGATATCGCGCCCTTCGTGCAGCGCAAGCGCGAGCAATTCTTCCGCCGTCGTAAAGCGTTCGGTGCGAACGCCGTGCGGCGGCGCGAGCATCGTCGGGCCGAGTAAGAGCGTCACGTTCGCGCCGCGCCGCGCCGCCTCTTCGGCAAGCGCGATCCCCGTCGCGCCGGTCGATGCATTGCCGATAAAACGCACCGGATCGAAGGGTTCTTGCGTCGGGCCCGCGGTGACGAGTACGCGCATGCCGAGCAACGAGCGACGGCGCACGCGCGCGCGTTCGATTGCTTCGAGCAAGCGCTCTTCGTTTGCGAGGCGACCGAGCCCGTTTTCGCGCTCGGCAAGAAAGCCCGACTCCGGCTCGACGATCTCGTAGCCGCGCGTGCGCAGGCTTGCGATATTCTCGACCGTGCGTTCGTTTTCGTACATTGCCGCATTCATCGCCGGCGCGATCACGACGGGGATCCGCGCCGCCAGCAGCGCCGTTGTCGCGAGATCGTCGGCGATTCCCGCGCAGAGTTTCGCGATAAGGTTCGCGGTCGCCGGTGCGACGATGACGACCTCGGCTTCGCGTACGAGCCGAATGTGCGGAATCCGTTCCGGCGCATCCCAGAGCGAGGTGTAGACCGGGCGTGCGGTGAGCGCGGCGAAGGTCAGTGGTGCAACGAAACGCTCCGCATCGGCGGTGAGAATGACATCGACGGTTGCGCCGCGTTGCACGAGTGTGCTCGTCAACGCCGCCGCCTTATAGGCCGCGATGCCGCCGCTCACCACCAAAAGAATGCGCGCGCCGTTCATCGCGGGTACCACAGATTGTCGAGCAATCGCGTGCGTCCGAAGCGCGCGGCGGCGATAACAAAACTATTCTCGCGTAACGCCGAGAGCGGTGCGAAACTCTCGGCATCGACGCAGGCAAGATAATCGAGTTCTCCGGGCGCCTCGAGCAACGCTGCGGCGGCAGTACGCGCGATTTCGAAGGGTTCACCCATCTTGAGCAGCTCGACGAAACGGCGCAGCATGCGATGCAACGACGGCGCCGCGCGACGCTCGCGTTCGTCGAGATAACGATTGCGCGACGACATCGCCAAGCCGTCGGTCTCGCGCACCGTCGGCACGATCGTCACGCTGCAATCGTAGGCGAGATCGCGCACGAGTTTGCGCAACACCGCGCTTTGCTGTGCATCTTTTTGGCCGACGTAGAGCCGCTGCGGAGCGACCATGTGCAACAATTTTCCGACCACCGTCGCAACGCCGCGGAAATGCCCCGGACGCAGCGCGCCTTCAAATCCGTCGCCGACCGCGCCGACATCGATCGCCGTGCTAAAACCCTGCGGATAGATCTCCTCGGTCGACGGCGCGAAGAGCAGATCGACGCCGGTTGCAGCGAGTTTTTCGCGGTCGCCGGCGAGATCGCGCGGGTAGCGCGCGAGATCCTCCCCTTCACCGAATTGCATCGGGTTCACGAAAACCGATGCGACGACGGCGGCATTCTGCGAGCGCGCGAAACGCGCGAGATCGAGGTGCCCTTCGTGGAGCGCACCCATCGTCGGCACGAATCCGAGCGTCGGAGGCGCCTCACGCCGCCAGGCGCGCAGCTCCTCGACCGTTGTCGCCAGGCGCACGCTAGGGATGGACGAGCACGCGCAGCGCGGTCCGCCCGACGATGAAGGGCGTTCCGGGTTCGATTCGCACGGTTCCCACGATCTTCGCGCCCTCGACGCGGGTGCCGTTCCGGCTCTCGAGGTCGGAGAGCACCAGATCCCCGCCGTCGACCCGGATACGAGCGTGAGCGCGCGAGACGTAGCGGTCGAGCGCGAGGCAGGCCTGAGCCGCCGCATCGTCGCGTCCGATCGTAATTTCCGATTCAAATTCCCAGCGTTGGCCGTCAAGCGGCCCGCTTACAACTTCAAGCACCAACATCGTTCTTGCCGCAAGCGCTTCTCGCTCGGGGCCGTGCGCTCCCCGTGCCGGGTGCCATCCCTTCACGATAGCCTAACATATCCGGCCGACGGGCCGATGATTGGAGAAGAGTGACGATGAGCGACCGTATCGACGAGCTAATGCAGCTGGTCGACGTAGAGCCCGACGCCCTGCGCGAAGCCGAATTCGCTCAGGCGCAGGCGATTTTAGAGAACTTGGTCGGTAAAACGATCGCCGATATCGAGGTGGAGGAGACGCGTATCGTGCTCACCACCGCCGACGGCAACCGTTTCTTCTTCTATGGCTTCCTCGGGGGCTCCGAAGAAGCAGAGGCCACGTAGCGCGCAATCTCGGTTCCGTCTTGCGCGGAATACTGCGTGAAGGCGATACCGTGGGCGTAGAGCTGCGCCGTTGCGTCGTAGAACGAGAGTACCACGCGGCCGCGTACGAGCAGTTGCCGCTCGTCATCTCCCGGAAGTGAGAAACGCAGTACCACATGCTGCCCCGCAGGCAGGTCGGCGCGCGTCGAGACGCGCATGCCCCCGCCCCCTAAATCCAGCGAACGAGCAGGCACGACCAGTTCCAGCCCCGGGACGATCAACGTCACCGGTAATGCAATCTCGACGCGGACGTGGCGCCGCTGTTGTGCGTGACTGCCTTGTATGTTCACGGAGACCCACTCGCTTCTGCGTCGAGCGCGTCGAGCCTCTTGGCTTAAGGCGATTCTAGGGTCGCGCGTGCCGCCTCAAGCGCACCAAGGTAACCGTGGATCGCATTCACGCCACCCTGTAAGTAGAGTTCGTAGGGCTCGCGGAGCGGTGCATCGCACGAAAGTTCGATCGTTGCACCGGAAACGAACGCGCCGCCCGACATGACGACCGGATCGCGATAGCCCGGCACCGCGCCCGGTTCCGGGCGGAAACGAGCGTCGATCGGCAACACGCTCTGCAGGCCGCGCGAAAAGCGCAGCACGCGCTCGCGGTTGCCCAGAGCAATCGCCTGCACGATATCGGTGCGCCGCGCACCCGGCGCGGGATCGACGCGAAATCCGCATTCCGAAAAGAGCGCGGCGGCAAAATCAAGAGTTTGTAAAGATGCCTCCACGATGCTCGGCGCTTGGAAAAGCCCTTGAATAAAGGCTTTCCCGAAGCCGAGCGTCGGGCCGAGCGCATCGTTGAGCCCCGGGGCGTAGAGCGTCGCGGCAACGAGATCGACCAGGTCGGAGCGCCCGATGCAGTAGCCGCCGGTCGGCGCGAGCGAGCCGCCGAGATTTTTAATCAGCGATCCCATGACGAGATCGGCGCCGACGTGCGTCGGTTCGCGTTCTTCGACGAGTTCGCCGTAACAATTATCAACGAGAATCGGAAGATCGGAGCGCACCGCGCGCAGACGCGCAAAAGCGCGTTCGAGTTCGGCGATCGAAAGACTCGGACGGGTTGCGTAGCCGCGGGAGCGTTGCACGAAAATTGCGCCGCGATCGATCGCACGTGCTTCGCGTTCGAGCGCGTCGCCGTCGATCGTTCCGTCGGGAAGCAGAGCGATCTCGCGATACGCAAACCCACCGAGTTGTGCGAGCGAATTCGGCGCGTCGACGATCGCATTGCGCAAGGTATCGTAAGGGCGCCCGGAGATCGTCAGCAAGGTACCGCCGCGCGGCACGCACGAACGAAGCGCGAGCGCGATTGCGTGCGTTCCGCTGGCGATCGTCAGACGCGCGAGCGCACGTTCGGCGCCGAAGAGACGGCGCAAGAGCGATTCGTAGGCGGCGCGCGCGGCGTCGTCGTAGCCGTAGCCGCTGCTTCCCGCGAGATCGCTCTGCCCGATCCCTTCGTCGAGAAATGCTTGCAGGACATTCATGGTAACGGTGCGCTGCGCCGGATAATCGAGCCCTTCGACGCGCTGCCATGCGCGCTCCGCGGCGCGCGCGAGTTCACCGGTAAAGCCGAAGCGTTCGCAAAGTTCGACGATCATGCGAGCCCGACTTCGTGACGCTCGTACGCGCGTACTGCCGGCAACCATAACAAGGTCGCGACGAAGAGATTGGCAAGCAATAAAATCGGGGCGCGCCAGTCGAGCGTCGCTAGATAGACCGAGATCGGCGCGGGAATCGAGGAGGGGACGTAAAAGGCGGCGCGAGCGACCCACCCGGCGGAGACGGCAACGTAACTGATGCTTGCCAAAAGCATCGGAATACCGATGAACGGCAAGGCCAGAATCGGATTGCCGACGATCGGCAACGTGAAGAGCAAGGGTTCGTTGGCGTTGATCAGCGCGAAAGGGAGAGTCGCGCGACCGATGCGGTGCAAACGCGGAATCTTCGAGCGCGCCAACAACGCCGCAAGCGGCAACGTCGCACCGGCGCCACCGGGGAACACGAAGAGAAAGAGCGAGACGACGACGATATGCGGAAGCGGCTGATGCGCTGCAAAGGCGTGCGTATTCTCTGCTTGTAACGAGAGATAGACCGGCGTCACGATGCCGGCGAGCAACGCCGGGCCGTGAATACCGACGCACCAAAGCGCGGTCTCCGCGAAAACGATCGCAAGCAATGCGGGGTAGCTATCGCCGAGATGCGCGAGCGGCGCGAGCGCTGCTTGAACGAGCGCGCTTGCGTCGATACCGGCGGCATGTAAGGCAAGAAAGGGAAGCAGCGCGAGCGGTGCACCGAGATAGGGTGCGGCAGGCAGCAGTCGCGCGGTGTAACTCGCGACAAACGCGCAGATCATGCCGACGAGAATCGCCAATAGCAACCCGCTTGCACCAACGCTGCGCAGGTAATCGAGCGGCGCGACGGCGCCCTGCGGATGGGGCAACACGAGCGCAAAGGCAAGCAGCGTCACCGCGATCTGCGGAGCGAGCGGCAGCGCGAGTCGCCGCGCGAGTTGCACCGCGAGTGCAATCGCGGTCACGCACGACATCGCGCCGAAGGCCGGCAACATCGCTTCGGCGATCGCGGCGAGCGGAAAGGTCGGCTGCGGCGCGATGCGCCATCCGCCGGGTTCAACGAAGAGGATCGCGAGCAGCGCTACGACGAGCGCAGCGAAGCCGATCGGCAGAGCGCTGTTGAGCGCGCGCGAGATGTTAGAGGCGGCGAATAACGGCTTCGACGCGCCCGACGATAACGACATCGTCGGCGTAGATTGGCTGCATGCGCGCGTTCTCCGGCTGTAGGCGCACGCGCCCCGCTTCGCGATAGAAGCGCTTCACGGTTGCATCACCTTCGAGCATTGCGACAACGATTTCGCCGTTACGCGCATCGCTCTGCGGACGAACCACGACGAGATCGCCGTCGAGAATCGCCGCGTCGACCATCGAGTCACCCTTCACGCGCAGCACGAACGAATCGGAGCCCTTCGGCAGAAAATCGGCCGCGACGAGGAACTCGCCCTCGCGCTCCTCTTGAGCCGCGATTGGGACGCCGGCGGCGACGCGGCCGAGGATCGGCAAGAGCATCCCTTCGGGCATCCCCGCGCGCTCCGAACGCATGGCCCGCGGCTTGGTGGCATCCCGCGTGAGCAGCCCGCGCTTTTCGAGCGTCTTGAG
>JAJXVC010000121.1 GCA_021782295.1 bacterium
GGGGCGATATCGTCGCATCGAGCACCACCGTTCTCCGAAGCAACACGCACCTCTCGTCAGGATGGTTGTTCTTAGGGCACGCATTCCGCGATTATTCGCGTGAACATTCGACGGCAGCGCTCTTCTCCTGACCGCCATTTCGCTCGGGCGCGGCGTAGAGCGCCGCTTGCTCGTCCAGGGAGCCGCAACAGGTCCCAAAGGCCGGAGAGAACCCGTTTTGCGTTGAAAGGCTTGGCCTTATGGAGAATTCCGGTTCGCGATGAGAATGCTGGCCTCGTTTTTTTGCGTTATCGGCATTCTTCTTTTTCCATCTTGCAGTGCGACTCGAGGCAGCCGACCATCGATCACCCAGGTTCGAGTTGCTAGCAATAATATCCATGACATCGTGATTGCTTCGAACGGGACTCTTTGGTTCACCCATGGTTGCCTAGGCATGACCCGCATGACCGTCAACGGTGGAACGACCACTTTTCGACTTCCCCCGATACGGCGCGAAGAAAAAGGCGGGAACCCTCGCCCTCTCTTACCGATTGGATGCACGACGAATTCTTCAGGAATCGGAGCAATCGCAATCGGGAGAAACGATTCGCTATGGTTCACTGACGATGCCGAAGCGGTGATCGGTCGTATGACCGATCGCGGGAACGTTCGTTACTTTCCACTGCCGCATGGATGGGCTGCTCAACGCATCGTTCGAGGCCCCGGGGGAGATTTTTGGTTCACGCAAATGCACGGCAACGCGATTGGTCGCATATCGCCGACCGGTATCATCTCTGAATATCGGCTGAACGGGAAGGCGAGCCAACCGTATGATATTGTCGTTGGGCCCGACGGAGCGCTCTGGTTTACAGAACATGGGGACGGAAAAATTGGGCGATTAACAACAGGAGGGGCGCTAACGGAATATTCAATTCCGACTCCTGATAGCACGCCGTTGAGTATCGCAGCCGGCAGGAACAAGACGCTGTGGTTTACTGAAGTCGCCAAACAAGAGATCGGCCGAATAACGACGGATGGTGCCATCACCGAATATCATCTGCGTAATGTTGGTCCTGGTCCCGATTTTATTACGGCAGCGTCGAATGGAACGCTATGGTTTACCGAAGAAGGTAGCCGGAAGATCGGGAGCATTACCGCATCCGGATCGATCACTGAGTATGACGTACCTTCATTCCCATCACCTTTGGCAGGGCACGATAACGATGGGACCGTCAGGATTTCGGCACCAGTGCAACCGCACCCATATATCATCGTACGGGGGCGCGCCGGCACGATGTGGTTTACCGAACCCGGAAGCTATTTCATAGGAAACGTAACGATACCATAGCGATCTATTACCGCACCAAAGCCGGTTCTCGTTACCGTCAGCGGCGCCGGGTGCGGTAAGCCTCACGCCTCATCGGCGCTCTCGACGTGGCGTCGCAGCTGTTCGAGCGTCGCGGCATCGTCGACATCTGCATAGGCACCGATTTCATCCGTCGGTATTGCTCGTCGCTGCAACGTCGGCTCGTCGCGCAGCAGATGGAGCGTATCGCCGCTCGGGAGCAGCGCGATTCGCGCTCGTGCTTTCGCCGACAGGTAGACCGGATGACCGCCGACGCCATTCTGCTGCGGAAAGCAGATATCCGCATCGGTCGCCGCGGTGAGGACCCGGTCGACGAGCGCCCGCGTGACAAGCGGTTTGTCGCCGAGCAGCACCAGCAACGGCACCCCCGCTTCGGCCGTCGCATCGGCGAGCGCAAGCGAATGCGTCATCCCGAGCTCCGGCGTGGCGTTTGCAATGAACCGAACGCCGCGCTCTTCGACGAACGGACGTAGCGTCGGTGCGCCGACCACCAGCGTCGGCAGGTGCGCGCACGCAGCGAAGACGCGCGCGAGCATCGGTTCGCCGCCGATCTCCAGCAGCAATTTTTGCTCGCCCATCCGCCTCGCTGCGCCGGCGGCGAGAACGACGGCGATCGCCTTCACGCTCGGCTTCGGCCGCGAATAGCCCCGGTTCCATGCGCGAGACTTCCGCCGGAGCGCCCGCGCTCCAATGCAACGATCTCGGCAACGACTGCAAGCGCCGTCTCCTCGGGCGTCCGCGCACCGATATCGAGCCCGATCGGCGCACAGATACGCGCGAGCTCTGCATCGGTGATGCCCGCTTGGCGAAGCGCTTCGCTGCGCCGCGCATGCGTCGCGCGGCTACCGACCGCCCCAACGTACCCGGCGCGCGAGCGCACTGCCGCGAGGAGTAACGGAACGTCGAATTTCTCGTCGTGGGCGAACGAAACAATTGCGGTGCGTTCGTCGATCGGCGCCGATGCAAGAAATTCATGTGGCCACGAAACGACGATCCGATCTGCGTTGGGGAATCGCTCCCTTGTCGCAAAAGCGGAACGCGCATCGCAGAGCGTCACGACGTAGCCGAGAAAGTGCGCGACGTCGATCGTCGCGGCGACGAAATCGAGAGCGCCAAATAGATACATCTGCGGTGCAATCGGTCGTGGAGCGATGAAGACGCTTGCCCCTTCAACATCTCTCCGTGCCGGTTCACGTAACTCGTCGACACGCGCAGAGCTCGCCACCGACGCGTCGAGTTTTGGATCCCCCAACGTTCCATAGCAGCGGTCGGGATAGATCGCCATCCGTGCGCCGATCTTCTCGCCGTCGAGCCGCACGACGTGGGCGATGAGTTCCTCCGACGTTCGCTCCAACTCCGCGCAGTAATCGCGCCTCGGAGGATCGAGAAGAATCGTTAAGGTGCCGCCGCACGCCAGCCCCACGTTCAGCGCATCGCGATCGGAATACCCGTAGACGACGATACGCGCTTTCCCATCATGAAAGACGTCGCGCGCCGCATCGACTAACGCCGGTTCGACGCACCCACCGCCGATCGCACCGAGAAGTTCGCCGCCGTCGCTCACCGCGAACGACGCGCCCGGATCGCGCGCGGCGGATCCCTCGACCGCTATCAGCGTTGCAAGAACGACGTCCTGCCCCTCGCTCTGCAAGCGTACGACCCGCGAAAGAATATCAAGCATGCACGTACTCTATGTCGTTCTATATTTTTTTGTGAGGTGCAACTAACATTTTTCGCATACTGGGTAGAAAGGAGTTAATCGGTGCCGATGGCAACCCTTCCTTAATACTTAGACCATGCGTAGATGCGCGCGTTCTGCACCGAGCAGTCCGGGCGTGAGGCGAGGAACGAGCGTGTCGATCTCTCCGTCAAAGATGCTGGCAACGTTGCGTGTAAACGGGCGCGACGTTACGCTGGCTTTTCCCCCAAACGCGACGCTGCTTGAGGTTCTCCGCGAAGAGTTGCGCCTGACCGGCACCAAACACGGGTGCGAACTCGGCCAATGCGGCGCCTGCACCGTCATCCTCGACGGCACCCCGGTGCTCTCTTGTCTAACGCTTGCTGCCGATGCCGTCGATCGACCCATCGAGACGGTGGAGGGGCTCGCAACCGACGGCACGCTCCACCCCGTTCAACGCGCATTCCTGGAACTTGGGGCGGCGCAATGCGGCTACTGCACCCCCGGCTTCCTCAATGCCGCCGTTCATTTACTGGAGAACAACGCCGAGCCGAGCGACGAGGAGATTCGCGAGGCGCTCGCCGGGCATCTCTGCCGATGCACCGGCTACACGAAGATTATCGAAGCGGTCTCCCTCGCGGGCCGGCGCATGCGCGCTTCCGCCAATGAGTAAGAACGGGGCTTCAGGCGCCCACGCACACGTCGTCGGCGCTGCGCTTCCACGCATCGACGGCTACGCCAAAGTTACCGGTGCCGCGGTTTTCGCCGACGATATCGCACTTCCGCGCATGCTCTTTGGGAAACTGTTGCGTAGCCCACACGCGCATGCACGTATTACCTCGATCGATTACGAACGCGCGCTGCGCCTTCCCGGCGTCGTCGCCGTCGCGGTGGGCAGCGACTTGCCCGTACGCTTCGGGATTTTGCCGTCGGCACAAGATGAAACCGTCTTCGCCATCGATCGCGTCCGGTACGTCGGCGAGCCGGTCGCAGGGGTCGTCGCCGAAGACGAACTGACCGCGCAATATGCCGCAACGCTGATCGACGTTCGATACGACATTCTTCCATCGGTGATGTCGATCGATGAGGCCTTGCTCGATCTCGGTGCCGACGCAGAGAAGATTCATCCCGAATCGCGCAAAGCAAATAACGTTCACAAGGACGTGCATTTAACGTTCGGCGACGTTGAAGCAGGTTTTGCCGACGCCGCGCGAATTTTTGATAACGAATATTTCTTCGAAGGGAATACCCACGCAGCGCTGGAGGAACATTCGGCGGTCGCAAGTTTCGGAGCGGATGGAAAACTGACGCTCTGGTCGTCGACCCAAACGCCGCATTATTTACATCGCGTCGCCGCTTCGGTGCTCGAAATGCCGGCGAGCCGCATTCGCATCATCGCGCCTCCCATCGGTGGAGGCTTCGGCGGCAAAACCGAACCTGTTGCGCACGAACTCGCCGCTGCTCATTTCGCGCGCAAGACCGGTCGACCGGTAAAATTCACGCTTTCCCGCGAAGAAGTGTTTTACACGCATCGCGGCCGCCATCCGGTGCGTATCCACCTGCAGACGGGTATCAAGAGCGACGGAACGATCGCCGCCTGTCGACTGCAGACATGGCTCGACGGCGGCGCCTATGGCTCGTATGGAGTTGCAACCACCTATTACACCGGCGCGTTGCTTCCCGTTACCTATAAGATGGGAGCGTACGCCTTCGACGGATGTCGCGTGTATACGAACAAGCCGCCGTGCGGACCGAAGCGCGGCCACGGCACGACACAACCTCGCTACGCCTTCGAATCACAACTCGATGCAATCGCAACCGAGCTCGGTCTTGACGCAGGCGCCTATCGCGCCGCCATTGCCGTCGACCCGTACACGCGAACGGTCAATCATCTACGCGTCACGAGTTGCGGAATGCGCGAAGCGTTGAGCGCCGTCTCCGAACGGACCGACTATAGCAGCAAGCACGGAAAACTCTCTTCCGGCCGCGGAATC
Source organism: bacterium (assembly GCA_021782295.1). The sequence continues at coordinate 5,018 of JAJXVC010000121.1, forward strand.
GGCCTCGCTGCAAGTGCCTATCTCTGCGGAGCCGGGCTGCCGATCTATTGGAACCCCATGCCCCACTCCGGCGCGATCGTTAAGGTCGATCGTGGCGGCGGCGTCACGGTATTTTGCGGCACGAGCGATTGCGGGCAGGGTTCACAAAACATGCTCGCGGTGATCGTCGCCGAAACGCTCGGCGTTGACGTTCTCGATGTGAGCGTTTGCTCCGGCGACACCGACCTCACGCCGGTCGATCTCGGTTCGTATTCAAGTCGCGTCACGTTCATGGCCGGTAACGCTGCGCGTAGTGCTGCAAGTGACGTGCGCGAGCGTATCGCTGCCGCCGTGGGCGCAGAGCTCGGCGTCCCGGCCGATCGCTGTATTTTTGAAAGCGGGCGCGTCTTCGACCGAGAGGATCCCGAGCGCTCGCTATCGTTCGTCGATGCGGCACGTGCTGCCGAAGCGCGCTTTGGTACGCTTGCGGGGGTCGGATCTTATACGCCGCCCGCCGATTTACACGGCGATTTCAAAGGCTCAGGCGTCGGACCGTCGCCGGCGTATTCGTACTCTGCATGCGTTGCGGAGGTGGAGGTTGATTTTGAGACCGGAGAGGTGCGCGTCGAACGCATCGTGCTGGCGCACGATTGCGGACGCGCGCTCAATCCCCGCATCGTCGAAGGGCAGATCGAAGGCAGTGCTTATATGGGAATGGGCGAAGCGTTGATGGAGGAATCGGCTTTCCGTAACGATCTTCACCGAATTCCGAATTTGCTCGACTACAAGACGCCGACGATCCTCGATACACCGCGCATCGAAGCGATTATTATCGAGACCGAGGAGCTTGAAGGGCCGTACGGCGCAAAAGAAGCCGGCGAGGGTCCGCTCAATCCGGTCATTCCCGCCATCGCCAATGCAGTCGCCGACGCGATCGGCGCGCGGATCTATGCAACGCCGATCACCCCCGAGCGCGTG
>JAJXVC010000122.1 GCA_021782295.1 bacterium
GCATCGTGCCGTGGAGTTCGCCCGGCGTGACGAGACCAAGCCCGAAGTCGGCAACGCCGGGGGAATCGATCAGAAAACCGGGATCGAGCCGCACCAGGCGGGCAGCGGTCGTGGTCTGGCGCCCCAAGCCGAAGCGCGAGAGGTCGCCGATCTCGTTCTCGCCGCCCATCCAGCGGAAGATGCTCGATTTGCCGACGCCCGAAACGCCGACCAAGAGTGCCCGGCTTCCTCCAATTGCCGCGCGCAAATCCTCGACCCCGAGCCCATGTTTTGCGTCGAGGTTGAGGCAACGATACCCGAGCGAGTTATAAAGCGCGGGTAACGGCGATGCGCCCTCCGTGAGATCAGCTTTGGTGAAGACGACGAGCGCGGCAATCTCCTCAAAGTGCGCGTATACCAGTAGTTGGTCGAGAACGATCGTGCGCGGCGGCGGCGCGGCAAGCGAGGTCACCGTCACCAATAACTCGACGTTTGCCGCCAACGCTTTCTCGCGTCCGGCGACCGTGCGTCGAGCGAGCAGCCGGTCGCGCGGCTCGATCGCATCGATTACCACGATCGCGTCGTCGAGCGGGCTCACGCGTACGCGGTCCCCCGGAACCGGCATCGAACGCGCCCCGCTGCTGCGCCGAATCTGCGCGAGGCGAATTCCCGGCTCGCCGTCCAGCGCGACCCATGCCGAATTACGGCCGACGGAAATCACCAGCGCCGATGGACTTTCGTTCACGCGCAAGAGAACGCGGTTCGCGCGGCTAACGAATAGGGAGCCGTGAACAGCGCCTCCACCGCGAAAACCGATCCACAGCTCATTGCCTGGAAGATTCAACCAAGCGACGCGGGCGCCTTGTCGGCGTTGCTTGCAACCGCCACGGAGCAGCATTTTCCGCAAGGAACAGCGCTCGAGGCGCTCGCCGACGGCGTGCTCCTCACCTGGGATCCCGAACGCACCCCGAGCGGTGCGGTTCGCAGCGCAGCGCTCGCCACGGCAGAAGCGCTTGGTTGCGCGGTCCACGGAACGCTTCACGCACCGCTCGGCGACCGGGCACGCGCGGCGATCGCGCGGGAGATGCTCGTCGAACCGCACTTGAGCGAACGCTCGATCCTTGAAGCTGCCATCGAACGAACGTGGACATCCTAACGTCGATTTTCTCCGGGGTCGGCATCACCGACGTCTTCGACGTGCTCGCGACAAGCGTGCTGTTCTATTACCTTATCCTCCTCATCCGCGGGACGCGCGCGGTGCAGATTCTTACCGGCGTTCTCGTGCTCGTCGGCTTGCTCGGCATCGCTCGATTGCTCCATCTCTACCTCCTCGGCGCGATCCTCCAATTGATCGTCGTCGGCGCGGCCGTGACGCTACCGATCGTCTTTCAGCCCGAATTGCGCCGCGCGCTCGAACAGTTGGGGCGCGGAGGTCTTTTTCGCTTGAGCGAGAGCGACCCCGACGACGAAACCCCTCGCACCGACGATCCCATCATCGCCGTCATCGCGCGCGCCGCATTCGTCCTTGCGCGCAATCGCATCGGCGCACTGATCGTTCTCGAGCAACAGAGCGGTTTGCGCGAAATCGCCGAGACCGGAACGCGCTTGGACGCTCGCGTCAGCGTCGAGCTCCTGCTCTCGATTTTTATGTCGCGCTCGCCGCTCCACGATGGTGCAACGATCGTGCGCGAGGGACTCATCGAATCAGCCGGCTGTTTTCTGCCGCTCGCCGAACCACGCTTTGGGGAGGAGCGCTTCGGTACGCGCCACCGCGCCGCACTCGGCATCACCGAACAGACCGACGCGGTCGTTATCGTCGTCTCCGAAGAACGCGGGAGCGTGCGCATCGCCCGCGACGGAAAACTTTCGCGCGCGGTCGACGATGAAGAACGGCTCCGTCGATTGCTGCTTGCCGTCACGCGCCCCACCCGCGATCCGGCTGCCGCCGGCGCAGATTTCGTCATGCAGATGCGCGCGCGTTTCGGCGCCGTTCGCAGCATCGCAAAAAAACATTTGAAACGGGAAGAAGATGATGAAAATCCTCCGACACAACTTCCCGCTTAAGCTGCTTTCGTTCCTCATCGCATTGACCGGATGGGCGTTTTTTCGCTATACCAACAACCCTTTGCTCGCCTCGGAATACGATCAACAAATTTCGGTGCCGATCGTCGCGATCAATCTGCCGCCCGATGAGGTTGCCGAATTCTCCGATAAGAACGCCGTCGTCACCGTTCGCGCAAATCGCGATGCGCCGCCGATCAAACCCGACCAAGTCAAAGCGGTACTCAATCTTGCCGGGCTCTCCAGCGGCGTGCAGAACATTCCGATCACGCTTGTCGCCCCGAATATCCCGGTGCAGAGCCTCAGCCCGGGTTCGGTCACGCTACGCATCGAACGAATCGAACGCCGGCTTGCGAGCCCGCTCATTCATTACACGGGATCGGCGCGCAACGGCGTCGTCGTTTCGAAGATCGCCGCCGACCCCGCATCGGTAATGCTGCAAGGCACCAGCGGCGTCTTAGCGCAGGTCGCAGGAGTTCGCGTCGACGTACCGTTGCCGCAGATCCCCGGAACCACCGACAGCATGCGCCGGGTCGTCCCTGTCGACGTGATCGGGCGCACGGTGCCCGGCGTCTCGGTCACTCCCGATCTCATTCTCATTCGCGTGACGGCGGTAGCCGGGGAAGGCCCTCAACGATAATGCGGTATTTCGGCACCGACGGCATTCGTGGCGTTGCCAACGAAGAACTGACACCCGAATTAGCAATGCGCGCCGGCCGCGCCGCGGCGCATGCGCTCATCGATCGCGCCGATGCATCGCAACCAATCGTCGTGGGGCGCGATACGCGGCTCTCCGGGCCGATGCTCGAATCGGCGTTAATGGCCGGCATCGCGTCGGTCGGTCGCCACGCGATCTCGGTCGGCGTCCTGCCGACGCCGGCGATCGCCTGCATCGTGCGCGCGACCGGAGCGGCCGCCGGTGCGATGATCTCCGCCTCGCACAATCCGATCGCCGATAACGGCATTAAATTTTTCGGTGCCGATGGCTTCAAACTCTCCGACGCCGTCGAAGCCGCGATCGAAGCGGTGATGGAGCGCGACGAATTCGAACGCCCCACCGGCGTCGGTATCGGGCAGATCACCACTGCACAGAATCTCGGAAAGCATTATTACGCGTTATTAGCGGGGCTCGGCGTCGATCTGCACGGCATCGAAGTCGTCGTCGACGCCGCATACGGTGCCGCCTACGCCGTCGCACCGCATGCGCTGCGCAATTCCGGAGCGATCGTCCACGAATTACACTGCGAACACGACGGTGCGCGCATCAACGTGCACTGCGGAGCAACGCACCTTGAACCGTTACGCGAGGCGGTGACCGCGCTCCACGCAAGCGGGAAGAAGCACGTCGTCGGCGTTGCATTCGACGGCGACGCCGATCGCGCGCTCTTCATCGACGAACGCGGTGCCACCGTTACCGGCGATCATATTTTGTACGCGCTGGCGCTGGCCGCACGCGCGCACCATGAAGTGCGCGCCGATCGTGTGGTCGGAACGGTGATGAGCAATATCGGCCTCGAGCGGGCGCTCACCGCGCAAGGCATCGCGCTCGATCGCACCGCCGTCGGCGACCGATACCTGTTGGCGCGGATGCGCGAGAGCGGCGCTTTTCTCGGCGCGGAGCAATCCGGGCACGTTATCGACCTGCGCAGCAACACCACGGGGGACGGGACGATGACCGCGTTCGCGATCCTCGGGGAGATGGCGCGCTCGCGACAACGACTCGCCGATCTCGTGGCGGCGGTCGTCGAGGCGCCGCAGGTACTCCAGAACGTCCGCGTCCACTCCAAAGCAAGCGCCCAGCACCAGGGGGTCCTTGAGGCGATCGACCGCGTCGAGCGCTCGCTCGCCGGGCGGGGCCGGATTCTCGTGCGCCCCTCGGGGACCGAGCCGCTGGTCCGGGTGATGGTGGAGGGGGACGACCACGAGGAGATCCTCCGGGCCGCCGCCGAGGTTTCGGCGGCTATCGCCAAAGTCGAGCAGGAGATCGAGCGAGGGCGGCCAACGACCCACGCTGGATAGCCCTCGGGGGCTGTCCCCAACCTACATCACTGAGTCCGGGCGAAGCCCGGAGCGGGGGAGCACTAGGGTGGGGTGAATGGGCCGGTCGGCCCTAGGGTGACTTTCACATCCGAACCCGTCAACTAACCTCGCAAGTGTCAAGAAAGAGGACGATTCGATTTGAAGAAGGCATTTTTTGCCGGAATCGTGGCAGCCATTGCGTTTGCGCTGCCGCTTGCAGCGAACGCCGCTCCCACGAGCGCGAACGCCGGCCCCGACGTCACCGCATGGACGTCCCATCTGCTCGCCGTTCAGGCGCAGACGAAACCAAAACACGAAGGTCTTCTCGAACGCTTTGCAGGCAGCGTCCTTTCACGCACCTCAAAGATCGCCCAAGGGCTCACCCACAGTGCGCTGCGTTTTCTCGGCGTTCCGTACGTTTTCGGCGGCACCACCGCAGCGGGCTTTGATTGCTCGGGTTACGTGCAGCATGTCTTCGCCATGGTCGGCATTCATTTGCCGCGTACGGCCGACGCTCAGTACTACGCAGGAAAACCGATCCACGGCCACCTCGTGCCGGGCGACCTGGTATTCTTCCAAACCTACCTTCCGGGCCCGTCGCATGTCGGGATCTATCTCGGGCATGGGAAGTTCGTGAGTGCGAGCGACCACGGCGTAATGGTGAGCAGCCTCTCGGAGCCCTACTGGGCCTCGCGTTATATCGGCGCGAAGACCTACATCGCATCAAAATAGAACCGCAGCTGGAGCAACCCGCCGACGAGCAACGGCTCGTCGCTCTCGCCTACCTCGCGTGGCCGATTGCGCTCCTCGACCGCATCGCTCCGCGCGAGGCAGCTTCGTTGTGGTACCGCGGGCAGATGCATCAGGCACGCTGGTTCGGCGGTGCGGCGCTCGCGATCGCGGCGGTCGCGCTCTTATGGCCCTTTCTCCTGAGTGCCGTCGTTCCCAATGTCGAGGCGATCATCGCGTTCTACGTCTTCGCGCTCTTGATCGATCTCGCGCTCTTGGTCGTATGGCTCATGGCCGCACTTCGGTATAGTCGTCGGGCAGCGCGGGGGGAATGGTTCGAGATCCGTTGGGTCCGCCGGACGACAGGGAGGAACGAACCGCCCCTGTAACTCTCCGGCGCGCGCGTTACGATGGGGTGTAGCCAAGCGGTAAGGCAGCGGACTTTGACTCCGCCATGCGTTGGTTCGAATCCAGCCACCCCAGCCAAACAGAAGGGCCCCATCGGGGCTTTTTTGTTATTCGGCGCGGCAAGCGCTGCGCCGCCTCGATACGGTTGCTTCGCAACCTACTCGGCGTGACAATGACGACCGCGCAGGCGCAGTGAGCGCTGCGCACCGCCGCCTCGATACGCCGCTGCGCGGATACTCGGCGTGACAACGGATACTCGGCGTGACAACGGCCTACTTGGCGTGACAGGGGGCTACAGCGCGAGCGCTGCTTCCGATTCGTAGGCATCCGCGAGCAACTCGACGACATGCCGTATCGTCACCGGCGCAATCGCCTCGCGCAGTTGCAGCATGCAACCGATATTCGCGCTTGCGACGATGCTCGCGCCGCTGCTGCGAATCGCAGCGGCTTTGCGATCGCGCAGCCGCGCCGACATCTCCGGCTCGCCGATTGCGTAGGCACCTGCGCCTCCGCAGCACATCGTCGCCTCCTCGAGCGCAACAAATTGTACGCCGGGAATCATGCGCAGCAGTTGCTTGGGTGCGTTGGTGATGCGTTGCGCGTGCGCGAGATGACATGGCTCCTGGTATGCAACGCGCGCATCGATCGAGCGGGTCGGCGCCGGTAAGCCACTGCCGGCAAGGATCTCGGTAATATCGCGGACGCGCTCGGAAAACGCTTTCGCGCGCGCCGCCCACTGCGGATCGTCGGCGAGCAGATGCACGTAG
>JAJXVC010000123.1 GCA_021782295.1 bacterium
CGGCGAATGCCGCGGCGAAGGCATCGAATGCAGCGATGTCGCGGCAAGTCTCGCGGAAGGTGGCGTCGAAGGCGCTCGCAGTGAACTTCACTATTCCGGTTTCCTTCGCCGTCGAAGGCTGGGCGTCCTGAGCGAGGATCTCGCGGGCGCGCTCCATCAGCGTTTCGAGAGCGCGCTCACGGCGCTCGAAACGGACTTCGCTCGTGCCGGTGAGGCGTTGCACGCCGATCTCGCCGAGATCGAGGCCCGCTCGCTGCCGCATCCGCCTGAGCCCCCCGCGCCCGCCGAGGAGCCTGCTTCGCGCGCCGCCGCCACGCCGCCGCCACCACCCGATGACGGTGGCTCGCGCGTGACGTTCGACGAGGACGAGCCTGCCCCAATCGTTCAGTTCGACGATCTCCCAACCTGGGAAGAAGGCACGTAAACCGCGAAGGAGTCGGGATTGTGTCGGTGGCGTCTTCGACGTCACTCTAGCATCTGCACGCCGGAGTCAACCCTAAGCCTTGAGTAACGAACGCATTCAAACGGTCAACGTCGAAGAGGAGATGAAGGAGAGCTACCTCTCCTATGCGATGTCGGTCATCGCCTCGCGGGCATTACCCGACGTTCGCGACGGCCTCAAACCCGTCCAACGCCGCATCCTCTACGCGATGCGCGAGATGGGTTTCGACCCGAGCAAGCAGCACCGTAAGTGCGCCGGTATCATCGGCGAGGTCTTAAAGAGCTACCATCCGCACGGCGACCAATCGGTTTACGATGCGCTCGTGCGCCTCGCGCAGGATTTCACGTTACGCTATCCGCTGGTCGACGGTCACGGAAACTTTGGTTCGATCGACCCCGACTCTCCCGCCGCGTATCGCTACACCGAGGCTCGGCTCGCGCGTCTCGCGCTCGACCTCCTCGCCGATATCGATAAAGAGACGGTTCCGTTCACTCCGAACTTCGATAACCAGAGCACCGAGCCGGCGGTTCTGCCCGGGCGTCTGCCGCAGTTGCTCGTCAACGGTTGCAGCGGTATCGCGGTCGGCATGGCCACGAATGTTCCGCCGCACAATCTCGGCGAGGTCGCCGATGCGGTCGTCGCGATGCTCGATAACGAGAACATCACCGACGACGAACTCTGCGATATCGTCAAAGGCCCCGATTTCCCGACCGGCGGCACGGTACTCGGGCACGAAGCGATCCGACAGGCCTATAAGACGGGGCGCGGATCGATTCCGATGCGCGGCAAGGCCGAGATCATCGAAGAGAAGGGCCGCCACAAAATCGTCATCACCGAGATCCCGTACCAGGTCTACAAGAGCCGCATCGTCGAGGCGATCGCCGAAGCACATGCGGAGAAGAAAATTCAAGGGATCGCGCGTCTCGACGACCTGAGCAACCGCAAGGGCATGCGCGTCGTCGTCGAGTTGCAAAAGAGCGCGACGCCGAAAGTCGTGCTCAACCAACTCTTCAAGCACACGCCGCTGCAATCGAGCTTCGGCTTCAACATGCTGGCATTGGTGCCGGCGGGCGCGCCGAAGGCCGACGGCACGACGCCGCTGGAGCCGCAGGTACTCAACCTGCGCCAGTTGCTCGACCACTACATCACGCACCGCAAAGACGTCATCCTCAAACGGACCGCCTACGACCTTCGCAAGGCGCAAGAACGCGCGCACTTGCTCGAAGGTTATCGCATTGCGCTCGACAACATCGACGAAATCATCGCCCTCATTCGCAGCAGCGATTCAACCGACGAAGCGAAGAGCAAACTCGTCGCTCGTTTCTCACTCTCGGAGATCCAAGCGCAAGCGATCGTCGATATGCGTCTGCGCACCCTCACCGGCCTCGAGCGCAAAAAAATCGAGGACGAGTATCTCGAGCTCATCAAAACGATCGCCGACTTGGAAGATATTCTCCGCAGCCCGCGCCGCGTCGCCGCGATCGTCAGAGAAGATGCGCTCGACCTGAAGAAGCGACACGGCGACGAACGCCGCACGCTCGTGCTTCCCGCCGAGGACGAAATCTCGGTCGAGCAGTTGATCCCGAATACCGACGTCGTGGTCACCTACACCGACGGCGGCTACATCAAACGCGTATCGGTCGACACCTTCCGCACGCAAAACCGCGGCGGACGCGGCGTGACCGGCATCTCCAACCTCAAGCGGGAAGATGTCGTGCGCAATTTCTTCGCGACGAAGACGCACGACCACGTGCTCTTCTTCACCAACAAGGGGCGCGTCTATCGTCTGCGGGCATACGAAATCCCCGATACGACGCGACAGGCGCGCGGAACGGCGCTCGTCAACCTGCTCACCCTTCCACCGGGCGAACAGGTCACCGCGTGCTTCCCGATCGACACCTTCGAGGGTGATAAATCGCTCGTCATGGTCACGACGCACGGCGTCATTAAAAAGACGAAACTCGACGAGTTCGCCAACGTGCGCCGGAACGGCCTCAATGCGATCAATCTCGACGATGGCGATGAATTACTCGCCGTCGATCTCGCGACCGGAACGCGCGATATCATTCTCTGCACGCGCGCCGGCATGGCGGTGCATTTCAACGAGAGCAACGTCCGTTCGATGGGGCGCAACGCGCGCGGCGTGAAAGCGATGACGCTGGAGAGCGGCGACGAAATCATCGCGATGGACGTGATCGAAGACGAGCGTAAGGAAGTGCTGCTCGTTACCTCGCAAGCGTTCGGCAAGCGCACGCCGATCGACGATTATCGCCATACCTCGCGCGGCGGCAAGGGCGTGAAGGCCTTTGCGAAGGAGCGCGAAGATATCGGTCGCGTCGTCGACCAGATTATGGTCGCACCCGAGGATCAACTGCTGATGATTACCTCAGGAAATCAGGTGATTCGCATCAACGTCAAGGATATCCGCAAGGCCGGGAGGGCGACCAAGGGGGTCCGCTTGCAACGCCTCGGAGAAGGTGACGAAGTGATCGCCATCACGAATCTCGGCAAACAGGCCGAACTCATTACCGGCATCACCGGAGAACCGACACAGACCGAGTTGGCCTAGGCGGAGCTCCGCAACCTCAGTGGGGGAAGATCGGCTCGTGCAACCAGGCACCGCGGACGCGCGGTTGAAGCATCGTAGAAAAAGGAGTCCATTGTGAGCGCAATAGCTGAAGTCAGCCAAGCAAATTTTCAGAACGAGGTTTTAGGAAACAACCAGCCGGTACTCGTCGATTTCTGGGCGCCCTGGTGCGGCCCGTGTCGTATGCTCTCCCCGGTTGTCGAAAAAGTCGCTGCAGCCCATGAAGGCAAAGCGAAATTCGTCAAACTCAACACCGACGAAAATCCGTCGTTGAGCGGGCAGTACGGCGTCTCGGGCATCCCCTGCCTGATTCTCTTCAAAGGCGGCCAGGCCGTCGATCGCATCGTCGGATATGTGCCCGAGGCACAGATCAGCTCGATGCTCGCCCGGCACCTCAACTAACCACCGCAGTGAGCGAAAACGCGATGCGCGGCCTCCCGGCCGTGCATCGTTTGCTTTCCGAGCCCGCGGTAGCCGGATTCGAGCCGGCGTTAGGGCGCGATGCGCTCAAAACCGTCGCGCAGGGAGCGCTCGACCGCGCGCGCGCGGCGCTCGCCGCCGGGCAGCCCTTCGATCTCGAACGCACCCTGCTCGCCGACCTCGAAGCCGCCGCAGCCGCACGCCTCCAACCGGTCGTCAATGCGACCGGGATTCTCGTGCACACGAATCTCGGGCGCGCGCCGCTCGCGCGCGCCGCACTCGATGCCGCCGCCCGCATTGGTGCCGGGTACTCGAATCTCGAGTACGATCTCGAGCGCGGGCAACGCGGCTCGCGCTACGAACGCGTCAGCGCGCGCCTCGCGCAGCTCTTCGGTGCCGAAGACGCGCTCGTCGTCAACAATTGTGCCGCCGCAATGTTGTTATTGCTCGATACCTTTGCGCGCGGCCGCGAATGCATCGTCGCGCGCAGCGAATTGGTCGAGATCGGCGGCGGATTTCGCATTCCCGACGTACTCGAACGGAGCGGTGCGCGATTGGTGGAGATCGGCACGACCAATAAAGCGCGCATCGCCGACGTCGAACGCGCGCTCTCTCCGCAGACCTCGCTCCTGTTGCGCACGCATCGCTCGAATTTTTCGCTCGCAGGTTTCGTCGAGGATCTCGATTCGCGCGAGCTCGCCGCCTTAGCGCAGCGCAGCGGCGTGCTGCTCGTCGAAGATTTGGGGAGCGGCGCGCTGCTGGATATGACGGCGTTTGGGCTCCCGCGCGAACGCACGGTCGCCGCGGCGCTCGCCGACGGCGTCGCCGTGGTGGCGATCTCCGGTGATAAACTCTTCGGTGGCCCGCAGTGCGGCATGTTGGTGGGCAGCGCGCTCGCGCTCGGGCGGATGCGCGAGAATCCGCTGCTGCGCGCGCTACGCGTCGACAAGACGACGCTCGCAATGCTCGACGCGACCGCGCGCCTTCACGAAAACGAGAGCACGCGGTTGGAGATTCCGCTCTATGCGATGCTCGCGACCTCGATTGCGGCGTTACAACGGCGCGGTGAGGCGATCGTCGCGCGTGCCGGGATGGGGCAACTCGTTGCATCGCGTGCCGCCGTCGGCGGCGGTGCGTTACCGGGTGCTACGTTGGAATCGGTGGCAATCGCGATCGATCGACAGGACGCCGATCTCTTCGCACGCCGTCTTCGCAACGCGCGAACGCCGGTGATCGCGCGCATCGAAGATCGTCGCGTACTCTTCGATCTTCGCAGCGTTCTCCCCGACGAAGACGGCGCACTCGCCGACGCAATCGCTACAAGCATTTAAGCAGCCGCAGCATGCACATTATCGGCACCGCCGGACATGTCGATCACGGAAAATCGACGCTCGTCGAACGATTGACCGGAACGAATCCCGACCGCTGGGCGCAAGAGCGCGAGCGCGGAATGACGCTCGATCTCGGTTTCGCGCGCTTTGAAGAAGGCGATCTCGTCGCCGGAATCATCGACGTTCCCGGACACGAGCGTTTCTTGCACAACATGCTTGCCGGCGCGAGCGGGATGGAAGTGCTTTTGCTCGTCGTCGCCGCGACCGAAGGGGTGATGCCGCAGACGCGCGAGCACCTCTCGATCCTTCGTTTTCTCAACGTGCGCAGCGTCGTCGTCGCGCTCACGAAGTGCGACCTTCTCGATAGCACCGCGCGCGCAGAAGCGCTCGCGCAGGTGCGCCGCGATCTCGCCGGGACGATCGCCGCCGATGCACCGATTCAGGCGCTCTCCTCGGAGAGCGGCGAAGGGATTCCCGAGTTGCGGGCGCTGCTCGCAGAACGACTCGCCGCACTCCCGCCGCGCGATACCGAGGCACCGCTCTATATTCCCGTCGATCGCGCATTCACGCTGCCCGGACACGGAACGATCGCTACCGGAACGCTGATGCAAGGGAGCGTGCGTATCGGAGAGAGCGTCACGCTCCAACCCGACGGGTTGCGTGCGCGCGTGCGCAGCCTACACGTTTTCGGCGAATCGGTGCAGGTCGCGAACGCCGGTGCACGCGTTGCGGTGAATATTCCCGGCGTTGCGCGCGAACGACTCGCGCGCGGAAGCGTCCTCGCAGGCCCCGAGTTCGTTCCCGGCACGCAGTTCGCGGTGCAATTCACTCCGCTTCCCGAAGCGTTGCCGCTCTTGCGACGGCGCAATCCCGTACGCGCATCGATCGGTGCGGCGGAGATTCTCGGAACGCTGATCTTCGAGCGCGTACCGGAGCGCGAAGAGCGCGTCACCGCGCGCTTGGTGCTGCGCTCGCCGACGACGGCGTTCGGCGGCGTGCGCTTCGTGCTGCGCCGTCTCTCGCCGAAAACCGTCCTCGGCGGCGGCGAGATCGCCGGGCTCGACTCCGCTGCGCCGGGCGGCGAGAATCCGCACGCGGCGGCGTTGCGCGCTGCG
>JAJXVC010000124.1 GCA_021782295.1 bacterium
TTTGCGCGCGCGCTCCACGAGCGCGCCGTCGCCGCTGCATTTCTGAAAAGCAGTGCGAATTGGTCGCACCTCTTCGATCGCTCGCTCGGCGAAATCGCTCCGCGCGGCCCCGGCGGCGCATTCGAGCGCACAAAGATCGGCGAGAACGGACAGAGCGGATTCCAGGAAGGGAACGCCGCGCAATATACGTGGATGGTTCCGCAAGATCTGCGCGATCTTTTCCGCGGTATGGGCGGTCGCGCCGCAGCGCGCAAACGCCTCGATCGCTTCTTCACCCATCTCAACGCCGGCCAGAGCGCACCGTACGCATGGCTAGGAAACGAACCGAGCATCGGCAGCCCGTGGGCCTACCTTTCGGCGGGAGCGCCGTGGCGTGAAGAGCGCGTCGTTCGCGCGGCGATGATGCGCCTGTGGGGCGATCGCCCCGACGGGCTTCCCGGCAACGACGATCTCGGAACGATGAGTGCGTGGTATGTGTGGAGCGCGCTCGGGCTCTATCCGCAAAATCCGGCCGAACGCTTTCTCGATATCGGAGCGCCGCTCTTCACCCACGCCGTCATCACGCCGTCGCACGGCCCAACGATCGTCATCGATGCGCCGCAAGCCGCGCCGACGAGAGCGTTCGTACAGCGGCTCTCCGTGCACGGCCGCCCGTGGAACCGACCGTGGATCGCACTTCCGCAGCGCGGCGTTTTGCATCTGGCGTTTACGTTGAGCGCGCAGCCGAATCGCGCGTGGGGAAGCGCTCGCGCCGATGCGCCGCCTTCCTACGCACCCGCAGGCGTATCGTTTCCTGCATCGACGGCGATGACGATGGTTCGCACGCGAAATGGATTTGCCGTCCTCAATCCCGACGCACGCGCGCACCGCGTCACGTGGAGCACCGCGATCCCCGTTCCCGCACACGTCTCGCCGGCGACCGGCTCGCTGAGCGTACCCGGCAACGGGCGCGTCGACGTCGCGCTCGCACTCGAGAGCGCGGGTGCGCCGGCAGGGCTCTACGATATCCGCATCGTTGCGCGCGCGGGCAACGGCGCTCGCTTTCCAACGCTGCGTCTCTATCGCACCGCTGCAAAGGGCGTCGATCCCGATACCCTCGCGTGGCTCGTCGATCGCGCGAAAGGCACGGTGATCCCCTACGATCTTCGCACGCAGGCGCGTGGCGCGGCGATCGCCGTCGGGCGCAATCCGCTCGATGCCGTCCTTTCGCAGAACAATCGCTTCCTCTTCGTCGGCAATCGTGGAGGCGATAGCGTCAGCGTCATCGATACGCAGGCGCAGCGCGTCGTCGCAACGATTCCGGTGAAGAGCCCCGATGGACTCGCGCTCTCCGCGCACGGCAATGGCATCTGGGTTGCGAATTATCGCACGGATACGGTGGAGCGGATCGCTATTGCTACGTTGAAAGTCGGCGCGCCGATCGCCGTTGGAGAACATCCGCGATGGATTGCGGTCGCTCCCGATGGATCGCGCATCTACGTTACCGATCAGGGCGCCGATGCCGTGACGCCGATCGATCTGCAGAGCGAACGCGCGCTCCCCGCAGTCGCGGTCGGTCGCGAGCCGACGGGGATCGCGATCTCGCCGGATGGACAAACGCTCTACGTCGCAAACAATCGCAGCGACGACGTAACCGTCCTCTCTACTGCGACGATGCAGACGCTCGCCGTTCTTCCCGCAGGAGCGCAAGCACAGATGGTGGCGATCGCGCCGAACGGGAAACTCGCCTACGTTCCAAATCTCGACGGCATCTCGGTGACGCCGATCGATCTCTCGGCGCGCCGCTCGCTGCCCAATATCGTTGTCGGTGGGGCGCCCTTCGAAGCGGCGTTTACTCCCGGCGGCGCGAGCGCCTATGTGATCGATATGCGCGACAACGCATTGGTCCGGATCGACGTCGCGAGCGCCACCGCCGGCGAACCGCTGCTCTACGCTCCCGGCATCATCACCCTTGCGATGCCGCATGCATCATCGGCGCTGCTTCCGCTTCCCTGAAAGGGCGGGGCGTCGGTAGGCTGCCATCGCCGTATCGAGCGTTACAAGGTGAGCGTCTTCAAGCATCGCTTGAACGACGATGAGCCGATCGAACGGATCTCGATGGTGCATCGGCAGCGCCTCAACGGCGGCGGCGTGCCGCGCGGATATCGCAACGATGCGCCCGTCGAGTGCTTTTATACGGCTACGTACAAATTCACCGACCGGCATCGGTAGAACGAGTTTGCCGATCGAACTTTTGATCGCCATCTCCCAGACCGATGCGACCGAGAGAAGCCGCTCGTCGGCACCCTCGATACTTCGACGCATCGACACGGGAATGCGTTGAGGCTCGGAGAGAAGGCTGAGGAAAACGTGCGTATCGAACAAGATGCGACCGCTCACGTATACTCCTCAAAATCGGCGGGAGTCGCGTCGAAGTCCTCGGCGATAAAAATTCGCCCGGCGTCCATGCCGAGAGCATCGGCAAAGGACCACTTTTTCACCGGCGTCAGGCGAACGACCGGCACCCCGTTGCGCGCCAAAACGACCTCCTCGCCCGCGAGCGCCTCGGCAACGAGCGCTGATAGGTGCGTTTTCGCTTCGTAGAGATTCGCGGTTTTCATTGGTCTAGTGTATCAAACTAGACCAATGGGGTGCAAAGGGTGCCGACTAGCGGTTTTCTTCGCGGGATGCGATGGCGAGCCAGCCGAGCAGCAACGGCATGATGAAGTCGTTGAGCCAGAGCGTCATTGGGTTGCTCTCGGGGGCAACGCTCTGTTTCCCCAGTAGCAGCGCGATGTGCAGTGCAAACGCCGCAAAAACGATCGGGATCGTGAGCGCGAGTCGATATCCGTAATTCTGTCGCCGGGCGAAGAGCGCCGCGATGCCGATGCCGATCTCGAACCAGTCGAATGCTTGCGCGAAGGGGCTCGGGTGCCAGCCGATTCCCCTAGCAGCGATGCTCTGCTCGTAGCCGTGAAACACTCCGGCCCAAATAAGCGTGAGTCCGCCGAACCAGAAGAGCAGCTCCCCCCAAAAAACGAAGGCGCTATCGAGCGCGCGGTGCTCCAAGCGCGCTCGCCGCATCGTTCTCCACCAGAAAAATACGGCAAGCGCATAAAAAAGGAGATAGATGTGAGAGAGTGCGGCGCCGATGGCGGCAGCAACGGACATGCATTACCTCCGTGAGCGGGCCGAACGTGTGCGCCAGGCCCAAGCGTTAGCGGTCGGAAGAACGGGATTCGGCGCAAAGCCGTCAAGCCTTGCATCGTACGCGTAGAGATACGATGCATCGAAGAGCACCAGCAGCGGCACTTGCGATGCGACCCGGGCCTCGATACGCCCGTACAGACGCCGCCGAGCGCGCTGCGAGCTGCTCTCGAGCGCTAGCCGCTCGAGACGATCGACCTGCGGGTCGCACCAACGCATATAATTCTCCGGTGCGCCGCAACGAAGGATCGATGAATCATCCGGATCGATGCCCATCGTCCACGGAATATAGGCGAGGTCGAATTGCCCGCGTGCCAGGGTGCCGTCTTTCGGAAGAAAGAGCTGCGCGTTGCTCACGCTTTTTAACGTTACGGCGATGCCGCGCGCTTCGAGCGCCTGCTGGATGAATGTTGCAACGAGAACCCCGGTCGTCGATTCGGGAAATTGCACGTAAAGCAGGTGCAGCGCTTTGCCGTTCTTTTCACGAACGCCGCTCCGACCGCGCCTCCATCCCGCAGCGCGCAGCAAGGCATCTGCACGCCGTGGATGATAGCCGGGGGCCCGCACGCGCGAATCGCGCGCCCAAGAGTAGCTCGGCTGTAAGGTATCGGCGACCGGATAGACACCCAGCGTAATCTTGCGCGAGATGGCGTTACGATCGATGCTCTCGGCGATCGCTTGACGCACCCGCACGTCGCGCAACGGGCCCCGCTCGACGTTCATCGCGATACCGGCGATCACGCTCGTCGGAACGCGCAGAATGCGAATCGATTTTGCGCCGCGCAGTGCCGCTTGTTGCGCCGGAGCGATGAGATTCCAGTCGAGTTCGCCGGTACGCAGCAACGTGAGGTTCGTTCCGGGGTCGGTGACGATGCGAGCGACGATCCGGCGCGTTTTCGGTTCGCCGCGCCAGTAGAGCGGATTCGCGCGAAAGAGCAATCGATCGCCGCGCCGCCACGAAACGAAGCGATAGGGGCCGTCGCTCACCGTTGGATCGCCGTTAAATGCGGCGGTGCGCAACGAGCGCACGCCGGCGAGCACGTGCGCGGGAACGACCGCGTAGGGTTCGATCCCGTACGAAAAAAACGTCGCAACCGCTGGAGCCCATGGCTTCTTCAGATACAGGACGACGGTATGCGCGTTGGGCGCGACGGCACGGTCGATCAATGAATAGCCTTCGCGCGTTCGCACCGGATTCTTCGGATTGAGAATTGCGCGCAGCGTGAACAGCACGTCGGCACTCGTCACCGGTCGCCCATCGCTCCAGCGAATGCCGCGGCGCAGATGGTAGACGATCCGCCGACCATCAGCCGAAATGCCGCCGTTCTTGCGCGTCGGAATCTCGCTGAGCAAGACCGGAATCAACCGTCCGCGCGCATCGAGATCGACGAACGGTTCGAAGAGCAGGCGCGCGACCTGCTGATCGACCGATGCAGCATCCGGCGTGAGGAAGAGCGGATTTAGCGTACTCGGGTCGGCGGCAATGGCGAAGCGTACGGTATTGCGCGGGGCGACATGCAGCCCCCCGCGCGAACATGCCGCCACCGCCAGGAGCAGCGCCGCAGCAGCAATGCGTCGAGTCACGAATTCGCTCCATCGACGCTCACGCTCGGTTCGTGCGTCACCGGAAACTTCACCGACCGTGCGAGATAGCACATTCTCTCGGCTTCATCGTGGATCGCGAGCGCGCGCTCGCGTGGTGAATCCGCCGAGATGAGCGCCGACGGATGCAGAACGACCGATACGAACTCGCCGCTTCCGTCACCATGAACGATCATCGTACTCTCGACCCGATCGTCGTAGGCCAAAACGCGAACGCCGGCGACGGCGCAGAGATGCAGATACCACAATTGATGGCAGGCGCTGAGCGCAGCGACGAAAAGTTCCTCGGGGTTCCATAGCGTCGGGTCGCCGCGATACGCCGGATCGGCGGACCCGGCGATCGTGGTTTTGCGCTCTGCGTCCACGCGATACTCGCGACCATAACTTTCGTAGGTCGCCGTTCCGACGCCCTTGCTTCCCGTCCACGTCAATCGAACGTTGTAGTGATGCTGCTTGTCGGCCATGCAAATCCTCGCGCGTCGCTCGTTAGCGACGCCTTTAGCTCCACCCCGCGAGTTCCCCTTGGGGGCGATATCGTCGCATCGAGCACCACCGTTCTCCGAAGCAACACGCACCTCTCGTCAGGATGGTTGTTCTTAGGGCACGCATTCCGCGATTATTCGCATGAACATTCGACGGCAGCGCTCTTCTCCTGACCGCCATTTCGCTCGGGCGCGGCGTAGAGCGCCGCTTGTTCGTCCAGGGAGCCGCAACAGGTCCCAAAGGCCGGAGAGAACCCGTTTGGCGTGGAAAGGCTCGGCCTTATGGAGAATTCCGGTTCGCTATGAGAATGCTGGCCTCGTTTTTTTGCGTTATCGGCATTCTTCTTTTTCCATCTTGCAGTGCGACTCGAGGCAGCCGACCATCGATAACCCAGGTTCGAGTTGCTAGCAATAATATCCATGACATCGTAATTGCTTCGAACGGGACTCTTTGGTTCACCCATGGTTGCCTAGGCATGACCCGCATGACCGTCAACGGTGGAACGACCACTTTTCGGCTTCCCCCGATACGGCGCGAAGAAAAAGGCGGGAACCCTCATCCTCTCTTACCGATTGGATGCACGACGAATTCTTCAGGAATCGGAGCAATCGCAATCG
>JAJXVC010000125.1 GCA_021782295.1 bacterium
TTTATCCGTGGTATCTCGGCGCGGCGCTGACGTTCTACCTCATTTACACATTTGGGTATGCTTATGCGCCCTTAGCGGTGATCGCCGAAATCGCACGGCCGCTGCTTTTTCCGGCAACTGCGCATCTTTCGTTCATCGTCTATCTGGAGTTCGGCGTAATCGCCGCGATCGGCTACTCGCTTGTTGTATTGATTCTCAAGCGCGTGTTGATCGTTCGGCTCCCATTCGAAACATTCCAGGACGCCGCAAATTTTTGCGGCGTCGCTATTATGGCGCCCTTAATTCTCGCGCTGATTCCCGGTGCAATCGCGGTCTCGATCTTCGGCGGCGGCTGGCAGCATTATCTCCGCGAGGTCGTGAGTTTTTGGGTCGGCGATACGCTCGGACTGCTGGTACTCGTCCCGATCCTCGCGACCTATCTCACACCGCGCATCGTGCACCAAGCCGAGGATAATCGGCCGCCGGTCTTCGATATACAACTTCGCGAGCGTATTTTGCTCTATGCAACCGTCGTCGGTGCGACGCTCCTTGGATATACGGCGGTTCTTACCGGCGTCAGCGGCGATCCGTTGCGTTACTTCGTCTTTCTTCCACTCATGTGGATGGCGGCGCGCGGTGGGCTACGCCTGGCGATTCCCGGCATTTTCGTGACCGATGCATTAACCAGCATTCTGAATTACATCTTTCCCACGACCTCGGTCCACCCGATCGATCTGCAGACCTTTATCGTGATCTCCGCAATCTCGTCGCTCTCCGTCGGCGCGCTCGTCGATCAACGCGCGCGGGCGGAGCGGCAGACCCGCGCGTTGGCGTTTACGAACTCACTTAGCGGTCTGCCGAACCGGCGTGGACTCGAACGATGGCTCGAGCGCGTCGAAGGCTCGCTATTACTTGCGTTAATCGATATCGACCACATGAAGCTGACGAACGAAGGGCTCACGCGCGCAGCAGGTGATGAACTGCTCAAACGCATCGCCGAAAGGTGCGACAAGTTTTCAGACGCCGAGTTCGTCGCTCACGTCAGTGCCGATGAATTCGCGATCGTCGTTCGGGGAACCGAGGAGTATTCCGAGCAACTCGGGCGGCGTATCACCGAGCTTTTCGACGAACCGATCGCGGTCGAGGAGCACGAGTTATACGTTTCGGTTTCGATCGGCATCGCGGTTGCCGCCTCCACCTCCGAGTATGAAGAGGTGCTCCGCCACGCCGACCTTGCGATGTATCGGGCGAAGCAGGCGGGGCGCGGACGGGCGATTCTCTATACCGCCGATCTCGCCGACGAAAAGCGGACGCTTTCATTGGCGACGGAGCTGCATGCCGCGGTCCGCAACCGCGAATTCGTCCTCTTCTATCAGCCGATCTTCGAATTCATCGGCGAGAATTTACGCTGCACCGGGGTCGAGGCGTTGCTCCGTTGGAACCATCCTCGGCTGGGCTTCCTCGAACCCGCGGCGTTTCTCGATTTTCTCGAAAACATGACGCTCGCCGAAAGGGTAGGCCTGTGGGTGCTCGGTGAGGCGGCGCGGCAGGCGCGTGAATGGCTCGACGCCGAGATCGATCTCCAGGTCTGGATCAATCTTTTCCCGCGCCAAGCGCTCGATCCGCAGTTGCCCGAGCATCTCAAGACGCTGCTCGATGAGCATGGCCTGTCGCCGTCGCGTTTCGTGCTGGAGATCGTCGAGCGCGTGATCGCCGAGGATACAAACGACATCGAACGCGCGGTGCGCGCGCTCCGCAACCTCGGAACGATGACGGCGATCGATGATTTCGGCACCGGGCACTCGTCGCTCGCTCGCCTCCGCGAGGTGCCGGTCGACGTTATGAAGATCGATCAGCAGTTCGTGGCGCGCTGCGAGATCGACGATAAGGCCAGCGGCGTGGTGCAGGCGGTCTTGAAGATCGCGCAGGAACTGCGCCTTCGCCCGCTCGCCGAGGGTATCGAAAACGAAGCACAGTTAGAGCGATTGCGCTTCTACGGATGTCGCTACGTCCAAGGGTATTTTCTCGCGCGTCCGATGCGAGCCGACGATTTTTTCCGCTGGTTGACTGCGGCGCGCGTCTAGCGAACGTTCCGTAACCGACTTTTCAGGTAGGAGTCGCGCCGACGCGCGCTAACATCATAGGCTATGGGCAATGCGGCGGTCAACGATTTCACGATTCGGGTCGCTACGGTGAACGGTTCCGGGAGTCAGTCCTCGAACTTGGTCCTGACAAATGCGATCTTTCGGCTCGGCGTCCCAGTAGCGCCGAAAAACGTTTTCCCCTCGAATATCGAGGGGCTTCCAACATGGTACGATATTCGCGCGACTTCTCGCGGATATCGGTGTCGAGCGCGAACGATCGATCTCTTGGTCGCGCTGAACGCAGCGACGTGGGTGCAAGATGTGGCGAGCGTTCGTCCCGGCGGCGCGATCGTCCACGAAAGTACGTACCCGGTTTCAGGGCTGACGCAACGCGACGACATCACCTATTTTGCCGTACCGTTTAACGAACTGGCAAAAGCGCACGTCAAAGACGGCGCGATGCGTAAATATCTTACGAACATGATCTATGTCGGCGTCATCGCGGAGTTGTTACGAATTCCCGAATCGACGATCGAAGCGGCGATCAGCGCTCAATTCAAGAGCAAGCCCAAGGCGGCTGCGGCAAACCTTGAAGCGGTTCGCGTCGGCTCTGCCTATGCGCGCGAACATTTGTCGCCGCTGAAACAGATCGCCGTGGAGCCGATGACCGGCGCGACCGACGATTTGTTTTTCATCGACGGCAACCGAGCCGCTGCGCTCGGTTCGGTCATGGGCGGCTGTACGGTGAGCGGATGGTATCCGATTACACCCGCTTCATCGCTCTGCGAGTCGTTTATCTCGTTCTGTGAGAAGTACCGCGTCGATCCCGAGACGGGCGAGCGGAAGTACGCGATCGTTCAAGCCGAAGACGAACTCGCCGCGATCGGCATGGTGATCGGTGCCGGGTGGGCCGGTGCGCGGGCGATGACCGCGACATCAGGGCCGGGTATATCGTTAATGGCCGAGTACGTCGGATACGCCTCGTTTGCAGAGATTCCGGCGGTGATCTTCGACGTGCAACGCGTTGGGCCGTCCACGGGGCTGCCGACGCGAACGATGCAGGGAGACCTCAGCTTCGTCTATACGCTCGGGCACGGTGATACGAAGCATCCCGTTCTTCTGCCCGGAACCGTTGAGGAATTGTACGAAGACGGTATGGCCTCGCTCGATCTCGCCGAACGCTTGCAGTGCCCGGTCTTCGTTCTCTCCGACCTCGATCTCGGAATGAACTCGTGGCTCACCAAACCATTCGTCTTTCCCGAAAAACCATTCGACCGCGGTAAAGTGCTGACTGCCGAGGACTTGAAAGCGCAACCCGACTGGGGGCGTTACCGCGATGTTGACGGCGACGGAATTCCCTATCGAACGTTGCCGGGAACCGATCACCCCGCCGCCGGCTATTTTACGCGCGGTACCGGGCATGACGAAGAAGCAAAGTATTCTGAAAACCCCGAGGTGTGGTTGCAGAATCTCAATCGGCTCGCGCGCAAGCACGACACGGCGCGTACCATGGTTCCGCAGCCCCAATGTGACGATGCAGGGCACTCGGTCGGCATTCTTGCCTACGGATCGACGCACCACGCCGTCGTTGAAGCGCGGGATCTGCTTCGTTCCGCCGGTCTGGAAACCGATTATCTCCGCGTTCGCGCATTGCCGCTCGCAGCGGAAGTCGCGGCATTTATCGAACGCCACGAACGCGTTTACGTTGTAGAACAGAACCGCGACGGACAACTCTTCGGTATCCTTCGCAACGAATTATCGCCGGAGCAAATAGCGCGGTTGCACTCGGTTCGGCATTACAGCGGCGTTCCTATTGACGCCTCGGCGATCGTCGAGCCGCTTCTTGAATCCCGCAAGGAACTCGCTCATGCAGGAGGTGCGCGGTAATGTCCGCTGCAGAACAAACGCTGAATATTATCGGCCTCGCGCGCGACGTGTATAAAGGGTCGCCGACGACGCTTTGCGCGGGTTGCGGGCATAATTCCATTACTAACCATCTCATAAAAGCGCTCTACGAATACGGAGTGCCGCCGCATCGCTTAGCAAAGATGAGCGGAATCGGCTGCAGTTCCAAAACGCCGGCGTACTTCGTCGATCGGGCTCACGGCTTCAACGGCCTTCACGGGCGCATGCCCTCTGCGGCAACCGGAGCGAAGCTGGCGAATCGCGAGCTTATGGTGTTGGGAATCAGCGGGGACGGTGACACGGCCTCGATCGGGCTCGGCCAGTATTGCCACACAATTCGCCGCAACATCGACCTCACATATATCGTCGAAAACAACGGCGTCTATGGGCTGACGAAGGGTCAATTTTCCGCTACCGCCGACGTCGGATCGACGCTTAAGCACGGCGGAACGAATGCCTATACGACGATCGACCTTTGTGAGTTGGCGATCGAGCTCGGCGCTACGTTTGTGGCACGTTCGTTCTCCGGAGACGGGAAACAACTCGTTCCATTGCTTCAAGCCGCGTTCGCGCACCGTGGAACGGCGATCCTCGATGTTATTAGCCCGTGCGTGACATTCAACGATCACGATGGCTCGACAAAAAGCTACGCCTACGTCAAAGAGCATGATGTGCTGCTCAATGCACCGGATTTTATTCATGCCGGTGAAGAAGTCGTGGTCGATTACGAACCCGGGACGGTACAGAACGTCGCCCTCGACGACGGATCCCACTTGATTCTCCGAAAACTCGACCGCGATTACGATGCCACCGATCGCATGGGTGCGCTACGCACCATTCACGACAACCGCGCCAAAGGTGAGTTGGTGACGGGGCTGCTCTTCGTCAGCGGAGATGAACCCGATCTTTGCGAGCGCGAGCGAATGCCGGCGCGACCGTTGCGTGATTACGCGGAGGAGGATCTCCGCCTGGATCGCGCGACGTTCGCGAAGATCGCAGGCGGAGCGTAGCGCTAGGGCTCTTTGCGCAGCG
Organism: bacterium; assembly: GCA_021782295.1. The sequence goes on from JAJXVC010000125.1 coordinate 5,001, forward strand.
ATTCCGTATTCTCCGCGATCCGAAAGACCGCGACGATAAATTCGAGATAGATGCGCGCGAGGATCGATCCGATAACGAACACGATCGGGGTTAAAATAATGTGGAGAATGATGCCGCCGAAGCTTGGTTCTTCATACCCGCCAAAGAACGAAATGTGGGGAACGAATGCAGAGCCTAAGTAGCCCAGCGAAGCCAGCCCGACGCAGATCAGTGCGAGAACGTATACGATTTGAATGATTTTCGGAGTAACGAACGCGTGAAATGAAAGATCGTAGAGCGAGGACAGGAAGCCCTTTGCTTGAGATTGGTTCACGAAAGCCCTCCTAAACGGTATGCGAAGTAGTTGTGGAAAGTGACTTCTAAAGGGGCGCTCGTTGACCTCTCGGCGGGATGAACGTTCCGAGGCCTGATTATGCGGGGCCGTCGCCGCGAGCGCGTTTACGCGCCGAAAAGATCGCATAGACCGGCAGACCGGTCGCGATGATTCCCCAACCGATCAGCGTATCGACCGGCGCTTTATAGAGCGCTCCGGCGACGATAGAAAACGCGATCGCCGTAAAAAGTGCAGTTGAATACGGGTGCAGCGGGATCTTCATATATGGTTGCGGCGCGAGATCGCGAGCATCTCGCGCGCGGATAATAAAGAGCGCGATGCCGGCGAGCATCAAAAAAAGAAAATCTGCGCTCGTAATGTAATTGAGGAGTTGATCGTAACTGCGCGATAACGTTAATGCAACGACGATCACCGCCTGAATGACGATTGCGAAGATCGGTGCGCCGGTTCGCGGATCGAGTTTTGCAAAAGCGCGGAAAAAGAGGCCGTCGACGCCCATTTGGTAGTACACGCGCGGCGCCGTAAGCAGTTGGTTGCTGACGAA
>JAJXVC010000126.1 GCA_021782295.1 bacterium
GCGCCCCTGCAGATTTCCCAATCGTTCGCTTCCGGTTTCGTAGTAGGTGCCGTTCGGGTCGCGAAACGGTACCGGGCGCATCTCCTGATAATCGTGGATATCTACGAACCAGTGCCCGGCGTTCTGCGTGTCGGGAATGGGATCGCCGAGGATTCCGTATCCGAAATAGGTTCCGGCCTGTCCATGCGGCGCGCCCTTGACGGGGCGCTGGTAGAGGAACCGTCGATCGCCGATTTCATCGATAAAGTGTTTGACGAGAGGAAGATAGACTCTCGGAAAGTGATAGATGACTCCCTCGCGATCGAGGTAGCGATTGAAATCCCGCAGATAATGTTGGGTCAGAATCAGCGGCACATCACATTCCTAGTCGATCACGATACGAGATGGTGCGCTTTCGGCTGCGTCTCGGCCCGCAACTGCCCGCAGGCGGCCGAGATATCGGTTCCCATATTGTAGCGTACCGTCGATGGGACGCCAGCATCTTCAAGGATCTTTGCGAAGCTCCAGACACGCTCGTCGCTGCTCCCTTGGAACGGCGCATCGGGCGTCGCATTATAGGGAATCAGGTTCACGTGATAGAGATGCCCGCGCATCAGGGCGGCGAGATCGCGCGCATGTCGGTCGCTATCGTTGGTTCCGGCGAGCATCACGTACTCGAAGAAGACTTTGCGCTTCGTCGCCGCGACGTACCGTTCGCATGCCGCCATCAATTCATCGATGTCGTGTCGCCGATTCACCGGCATAATCGAACCACGAGTCGCATTGTCGGGGGCATGCAACGAAATCGCGAGATTGACTTGGAGATGTTCGTTGGTAAACTCTTCGATGCGGTCGACCCACCCTACCGTTGAAATCGTGATGTGTCGGTGGCCGATCCCCATTCCGTTGGGATCGTGCAACAATGCTACGGCTTCCATCACGGCATCGTAATTATGAAATGGTTCCCCCATCCCCATAAACACGATATTGCTGATTTTTTTGCCGCGCTCTTTGAGCTCGCGCGCGAAAAATCGCGCCTGGTCGACGATCTCGGTCGCGGTCAGATGCCGCGAAAAACCGGCTTGCCCGGTCGAACAGAACGCGCACGCAAAGGCACAGCCGGCCTGCGAGGAGATGCAGACCGTCGTCCGCCCCTCGCGGTGTTCCATCAGTACCGCCTCGACTTGTTTTCCGTCGCGCATCCCAAGCAGTGCTTTGCTGGTCTGCCGATCGTTCGAACGCTGCACCACCACCGGCTCGACGCTGGAGAATTTTATGCCGCGTTCGCTCAAACGCGCGCGTAAATCGAGCGGCAGCGTGCTCACTTCGTCAACGCCGCCGAGCAGTTCGCGCATCGCTGCACGATAGAGCTGGTCGATACGATAGGGCTTGAGCTCGAACGTTGCTACGAACTCTTCGGGAGTGGCAAATCCGGCGCGCCCGACGACCTCGCGCAGCCAGATCGCCTTCGGATCGCGATACATGGCTCTTACTCTAGCACGGGGTCGGCATCGAAGAGCCCTACCTCGCGCACATCCGCCGATCGGTTCTTCGCCTTAATCTCGTCGATCCGCGTTCGAACCGCCTTCAGATCGTCCCACACCAGCCGCTTCACCGCCGTCAGTTCTCCCCCGGTCTGGCGTAGGACGTATGCGGGGTGGAAGGTCACGAGCAACGGGATATCGAGCGGGCCGCGCTCCCAACGCCCGCGTTGTTTCGTGATCGCGTAGGTCGCACCGAGAAAGGATTTCGCCGCCGGGGCTCCGAGCGCTAGCAGCACGCGCGGCCGAATAATTTCGATCTGCTCGTCGAGAAACGGGCGACAATTCGCCATCTCCGCCTGGTCGGGCGCGCGATTTTTCAACCCTCGCTCGCCTTGGGAGGTTGGGCGACACTTCACCGTATTCGCGATATAGACGTCCTCGCGTGCGAGGCCAATCGCGCCGAGCATTTTCTCCAGCAACTCACCGGCGCGCCCGATGAACGGGCGGCCGAGCCGATCCTCCGTCTCGCCCGGACCCTCGCCGACCAGCATCAGATCGGCAAGCGGATCGCCCTCGCCGTAGACGTTATTGCGCCGCTGTGCGCCGATCGCGCAGGCGCGGCAGGCACTCGCCCGCGCCGCTGCAAGTTGCAATGCGCGCTCGCGGCGGGCGCGTTCCTCCAAACTCAAATGCTCTCCTCGCGCACGACGCGCACCGCCTCACCGAAGGCAATCACCACGCACGATCCGTCGGGACGCTCGCTCACGTGAAATTGTAGTCCGAGCACCGCGTTGGCGCCGACGCGCTCCGCACGCTCGCGGAGGTGCTCCAGCGCCTCCACGCGGAGACGCTCCGCATCGCTCACCAACTCAACCGGAGCAAGGCCCACGAGCATGCCGATGCTGCGAAAGGTCGAACGAAGCCGGTTTTGCGGCTGTTCGGCCTTTCCGGAGACGTACCCGAAGCGCCGGGCGACACGCCTCCCGGGGAACTCGGCGAAGGTAACGAGATTCTCGCGCGCAAGCATAGCTCGGCGTGACTGATTCCCCATCGGCCCTCATCGTCCGCCTCGACGCCCTCGGCGATACGTTGGCGCTTGCACCATTGCTCCTCGCGCTGCGCGAGGCGGCCGTTCCCGTCGACCTCATCGTCTCGCCCACGGCCCGCGATCTCTACGCGCCCGGTGCGTTGCGACACGCATTCGTGGCGCCGTTCGCGCAGCGTGACGGGAGCGCCGCCGGCCGCGCCGCCGTCACTGCCTTTGCCGAGCAATTGCGAAAAAATCGCTACTCTCACATCCTCGTTGCAACCGAGGACGCCGTCGGTTTTCGCCTTGCGGCGGAGATCGGAGCTTCGCATCGCATCGGTTTTCAGAACGGTTGGGGCAAGCCGCTAAAATCGATTTGGGCTCGTTCGCTCCTCACGCAGGCGATCTATCGGAGCGCGGGGCTCGATTCGCGGGCGCCGCACGAATGCGAGGTCCTCTTCGCGTTGGGCGCATCGCTTCTTGCGCCGGGTACTCGTCCCTCACGCGATGCAGTCGCGCTCCGCCCCCTCCTGCTCGCGCGCGAGGCGGCGCCACCCCGCGGGATCGCGCTACAACTCACATCGAAGTGGGAGCGACTCGGAATGAACGCTGCAGACGTACGCAGCTTTCTCGATCGTGCCAGCGAGTGGAGCGGAACGATCCGCCTGCTCGCGCCGCTTGCCGAGCGCGCAGATATCGCGCAACTCATCGAAGGGCTCGGGTCGATCGAATGGTTCGACGATCTCCAACCTTGGATCGCCGCGATCGCCACGAGCGAGGTACTCGTTGCTCCCGATTCGGGGGCAATTCACATCGCCGGAACGATCGGCACCCCTTGCGTGGCCCTGTACCAGAGCGGCCCCGATTTCGAACTCCAGCGCGCACGCTGGCGCCCGTGGGCAGCGCCGAACGTCACGCTGGAGGGCAGCCCGGGATGGACGCAGCGTGCGCTTTCGGCTCTCCGCTCGCTATGCGAGGGCTCCCGCGCCTAACTTACGACGTTGCGGTTAAAGAGGCGCGGCGAGTTTGCAGATAGGGCCAAATAAATGCGTCGATTTCGCCGTCGAGTACGCCTTGTGCATCGCCGACTTCAACGTTGGTGCGATGGTCTTTTACCAACTGATACGGTTGCAACACGTACGAACGAATTTGCGAACCCCATTCGTTTGCCTGCCGTTCTCCGCGCAAGGTGGAAAGCCGATCGTCGCGTTCTTGTGCCGCGCGCTGAACCAATTTTGCTCGCAAAATATTCATCGCAACTTCGCGGTTTTGCGCCTGCGAGCGCTCTTGCTGCGATGCGACGATAATGCCGGTCGGTTCGTGAATGATGCGGATCGCCGACTCGGTTTTATTCACGTATTGCCCCCCTGAACCGCCCGACTTAAAGGTTTCGATGCGCACGTCGTCAGGTTTGATTGCGACCTCCCCATGCTCTTCGCCGGCAATCTCCGGAATGACGTCGACGGCGGAGAACGAGGTATGGCGCCGATGCGCCTGGTCGAATGGGGAAAGGCGCACTAACCGATGAACTCCACGCTCGCTTTCCAACATTCCGTATGCATTGCGCCCGCGCACAAAGAAGGTAACCGATTTCAAACCGGCCTCTTCCGCCGGTGATTCTTCAACCAACTGCGTCTGAAAGCCATGCTTTTCCGCCCAGCGCAAATACATTCGCAAGAGCATTTGCGTCCAGTCAGCGGCATCGACGCCGCCGGCACCTGCGAATATGCTGACGATGGCACCGTGATTATCGAACTCGCCGTCGAAATTTGCCGCCATTTCTAATTCATTGAGACCGCTTTCGGAAAGCGCGATGCTCCGATCGATCTCCGCCTGCGCATCATCTTCGTCCCCGAATAGATCGAGCATCTCGCGCGCATCGGAGAGCGTGGCGGCGATACGATCCATCGTGCCGAGCTCCTCGCGAAGATCGGCGAGATCTTTCATTGTTTGTTGAGCGGACCCGGCGTTCTCCCAGAAGCCTTCCTCACGCGAGCGTTGGTCGAGCTCCGAGGCTCGACGCGCCTTACCGGCATAGTCAAAGACGCTCCTTGAGGCCCTCAAGACGAGCGATACCGGTGGAGATCGAGGTGCGTTGCGTTTGGCTCATTGCGGCGCGGTCGCTTCTCGATTTATGCTCCGGCACCTTTCCAACGCGGCGTTTGTGCGTGAATGATCGGCACCACAATTCGACGGAGGCACCATGCTCGATTTCAACACACACACCACGATGCCAAATTTCCTCAGTGGGCTCTCCGAGATTGCCGACCCGTTCAAGGCAATCGAGAGCCCAGGCGCGTCCGGCAACGCCGGCGCGAATGACGGCATTGCACGCTTTCTCCCTCCGGGCTTCTCCGAGGCCGGCGGACTACTCGGGTCGCTCGCCGGGCAGGGTGGAAACGGCGGGGCGGCCTTCCCTGGGCCGCTCGCCGGCATTACCAACCTGCTGATGCAACTCATCGGGATGCTCGGTTCGCTGCTTGAGGGCGGCGGATCGCCGAGCGCTTCAGGGCCCGGGCTGGCTTCCCCAGAGAATTATTTTTCGAGTGCGGGCGCTTCCTCGACGGGGGATCCTCACCTCAGTTTCTCCGGGCAGAGCACCGTGGGACGATTCAACGGCACCTGGGACTCGATGTCGGCGCACGGCGATCTTCTCGATTCCGATTCGGTGCCGGGCGGATTTTCGATATCGACGACACCAACGTCACCGAACGCAAACGGCATCACCTATAATGCGTCGGCGAGCATCACAACGAACGGCGGAAGCAACGTCCTTACGTACAATGCCGATGGTAGCGCAACGTTCTCTCAGAACGGAACTGCGATGCCGCTCGTGCACGGCGAGAATCTCACGCTCCCCGGCGAAGCGATCTCTTGGAACGCCGATGGATCGCTGCAGGTCAACGTCGACAACGGCAACGGTGGAACGATCTCCACGACGCTCTCACGCAACGGCGAGGGGGTCGACGTGCGTGCAACAGCGCGGAATCTCGATCTCGGGGGCGATCTCGTCAACGGCGCGATGCAGAGTCCGTCGCCGACGCTCGGAGCACCGATCGCGATACCGCCGCCGATTCTCAATCCACGCCTGCGGTACACGCGAATCTGAAACGCCTCTTAGCTCAGTGCTGCGGCTCCGGGGGCACCGTGGCACTTTTTATACTTCTTCCCGCTTCCGCAGGGGCAGAGATCGTTGCGACCGACCTTGGGTTGGTCGCGATGGCGTGGCTTCGCCGGTTCTTCGCTCGCGATATTCGTGTGTAACTCGCGCTCGGGACGCGGGCCTCCGGGCATCGGCCCGAGCAGCGCCTCGACGTCTCGCTCGGAGAGGTGCCCACCCTCGGCCT
>JAJXVC010000127.1 GCA_021782295.1 bacterium
TCGTGGGGCTGTGGAGCGCGCAGCGCATTCTCGACGGTCGCGAAGTCGGTGCGGTCGCGTTTTCGCACGCGCTCATCGGGATCGTCGGCTTTTTCGGAACGCTGATCGTCGGCGTCACGTTGCGCCTTTTGCGCATGTTCGAACGCTTCGATATCGAACCGCAGGCGGCGTATCTTGCGAGCGCAACGGGAATCGCTGCCGTCCTCGCACTGCTCGCCGTCTTCTTCGCCCCGCGCTTCGTATTTCTACCGCCCGCGATCGCCGCAGCCATCTTTCTTTTTACGCTCGCACGCGTTCTGATTTCACGGAATCCGGCATATCAACGCGAGACCCTACTTTACGCGCTTGCATCCGGGCTCGGTGCGATCGCCGCCCCGATTGCGCTCGCCTTCGGGAACAGCGCGCTCGCGGTGATCCTCGCGCTGTGGTTTTTCGTCGGCAGTGCGGTAGTCGGCTATTTACAGCGGATCGTGCCGTTTCTTTGGTGGATTACGCGGTCGCGCCGCGAGGGAACGCGCAATATTCCCACGCTCGGCGAAATGAATCACTCGGCGCTCGGACATGCGATCCTCGCGCTCTGGCTCCTCGGCGGCACACTCTTCATCGGCGGCCGTCCGCAACTCGCGGCCGCTGCCGCGCTTTTTGCGTGGGCAGGATTACTTGCCCAGCTTGTACGCCCATTTCTGTTGCAGAAGAGCACGGCAGCGCCCGCTTAACGGCGCTCGATCACTCTACAGAGAGGTTCCGAAGCCCCCGCGTCCACGTGTTCGGACAGGATCGGAATCCCCGAAAAGAACGCCGTCATATTCGGAGAATAGTACGACATGGGCGGATCACTCAACCGGTCGCGTTTCGTTATTCTGATGGAACCAGACTCACAGAGAATTCCGTCATGGATTCTGCGCCTTGCCCCTAGGTACACCTAACTATACATCGAGGAGCACTTTTCATGCATCGAAATCTGAGTTTTTATCGCACGTCTTTCCTGCTCATCGCAACGGTTCTGCTAAGCAGCTGCGGATTCAACTCGGGCTTAGCCGGTAAATGGGTCAACACGAACCCACAAGCGTTAAAAGGCTGCCTTTCAGGCGTCCCCGCATCGATGGACTTCGACAATAAGAACATGGTCGTCACCATGTCGTACGGAGGATTCGATTCCTTAGTTGGCATCTGCTCTCTTGATTCGGGATCGTACCCATACACCTCCACGAGCAACACGATAACGATAAGAGGACGCGTCTTATACTTCAACCTGAACGGAAATGAACTCGAGGTCGGTGGCGGGCCGACTCTCTCCGACAAATTAACGTTCAAGAGACAGTAGTGGACTCGAACGGAACAAGATGAACGAATCGATACGCCCTTCGCGATTTGGGGAGCCCGGCGAAGACGCGCTCCCCGATGATATCGCCGCCATCTACGCTAAGAACCGAGAACGGATCGGCTTCGTACCGAACGTTTTTCGCGCCTATGCGCAACGCCCCGAACACTTCCGCGCCTTTATGGCCTACCACGATGTCCTCATGCGCGGCGAGAGCGGCCTCACGCGCTTCGAACGCGAGGCGATCGTGGTCGCGGTCTCCAGCGAGAACCGCTGTCAATATTGCATGACGGCGCACGGTGCGGCGCTTCGCGTGATCGGTAAAGATCCCGCGCTGGCCGAACAGATTGCGAACAACTGGCGTACCGCCAACCTCGGCGAACGCCTACGCGCGATTCTTTCTTTTGCGTCACGCGTGAATGAACGCGGATTTGCAGCCACCGACGCAGAGATCGAAGAGATGCATGCTGCCGGTTTTTCCGATAACGATATCTGGGATATCGCTGCGGTCGCGGCCTTTTTCGGTTTCTCCAACCGCATGGCCGGAGTGATGGATATGCGACCGAACGCCGAGTTCTACTCGATGGGGCGGTAAGCGGTGCCCATCGCGACGATCGACGCACACCACCCGAGCCCACCAAAGGCTGCAGCAAGCGCGACCGGCGCAGCATAGCCGGCGAGCAATCCGGCGAGCCCGTAAAGCACCGCGCTCTGGAACGCCACGAAGGCAAGCCAGGCTGGAAACGGACGTGCGATGCTTGCGAGATGCGCATCGAGCATTTGGCCGATCCACCCCACCAGCACGACATATCCGAAGGCGTCGCCCCACGGGTGACCGAGGAGGATGCCGAGTCCGAGCGCGACCGCGACGAGCGACCAAAGAATACTCGCGACCACGAATGCGCGCTGCACCGGTGCGCTATCGGCGCGCGCTACGATGTCGAGTGTATCGACGGCATACGCAATCGCAGCGATCGCCATCGCCGCGGCTCCAACCCACATCGTTGCGTGCGAGTCGGCGCCGATACCGATCGCCAGCACGATCGCTCCGGCCATCCCCAGTGTCCCCACCACGATGTGCGCGAAGAGCAGACGCGACCGTACGTTGAAGAGCAGTCGCAATGTCCGTGCCGAGACGCCGTAAATAAGCAGCGTCAACCAGCCAAGCAGCGCCAACACGCCGTGTGCGCGCGCAAAACGATCGAACCACGCGGGAATCGCCGGTGCCGTCACCGCTCCGGCCAGCATTGCGCCGAGGAACGCCACGACGAGCAGCAACAATAATGAGAGCGCAAATGCGCGCGCGACCGCGCGTTCGACGCGCTCACCGCGCCGAGCGGCTGCCAGCGACCAAAGCGCGAGCGCGACGTAACTCAACACTGCAACAACCAGTATGCCGCCGACCGCCGGAACCGCGCGCACGTCGGCGAACCAGGCCATCGGGAACGCGACCGCGCCGAGAGCGAAGAGCGCGAGAGCGAGGTGCTGCAAACGCGGCGCTCGCCATGTAACGCCGGTCGCCGACGGAATCAACGGGATCAAGATCGCTAACGCGGTGAGGGTAATCCAGCCGAGGGCGACAAGGTGAATCCACGCAATCGCGTCGTCGCTGAGCCCGAGAACACCCTGCGAGGTCGCGATCCAGAAGAGCAGCACCCACGCCGCTCCGTGCGCGATTTGGCCGAGCACTGCAGCCCATCGGGGTGCGCCGGTCAGCAATGCGCGCATCGCTAGCCGATCGCCGCGGCAAAACGTGCCGCGTCGATATTCCCACCGGTAAGAATGAGCCCGACGTTTTTCCCGGCGACTTCAATACGACCGGCGAGCAACGCCGCCAGCGCCGCTGCTCCACTGGGTTCGAGAACGATCTTCAAGCGCTCGCACGCCATGCGCATGGCGCTGCGAAGCTGCTCATCGGTGACCGTTACGATGCGCACACCGTGCGCGCGTGCAATTTCGAAGGTCAATTTCCCCGGGGAGGTCGTCTGCAACCCATCGGCGATCGTCTGTGGAACCGGAATGCTCACGCGCTCACCTGCTGCAAGCGAGCGCTGGAAATCGTTCCCCGCTTCGGGCTCGACGCCCCAAATCGCGCAATTCGGCGACGCTGCATGCGCGGCGATCGCACTTCCCGAGAGCAATCCCCCGCCACCGACCGGAAGCGCGAGGAGATCGAGCGCCCCAACCTCTTCGCAGAGCTCGAACGCGGCGGTCCCTGCCCCGGCAACGATGCGCGGATCGTCGTACGGAGCGATACTCACCGCACCGCTGCGCGCGACGATCTCGGCGGCAATCGCTTCGCGATCCTCCTCGCCGCGTCGATACTCGATGACGCGCGCACCATATCCGCGCGTCGCATCGCGCTTGCTCGTGGGAGCATCATGCGGCATGACGATGGTCGCCTCGATCCCCAGCAGGGAGGCAGCGAGCGCAACTCCCTGCGCGTGATTGCCGCTGGAATACGCTACCACACCGCGCGCGCGCTCGTCGGCCGAGAGCGAGGCAAGTGCGTTGTAGGCGCCGCGGAATTTAAACGCCCCGACGCGCTGAAAATTCTCGCATTTGAGATAGACCTTCGCCCCAACAAGCGCATCGAGCGTCCGCGACTGCAACACCGGCGTGCGATGGGCAATGCCGCGCAGACGCTCTGCAGCTGCACGAACCTCTTCTATTCCGGGGAGTAACGCCACGCAACGATCTTCCCATTTTCGTCGAGTCGGAGTTTCTCGCGATACGTTGCCTTCTGGAACTTCACAATGAAGCAATGCACCCCGGGATCGCACGGTTTCACTTCTTTCACCGACTCGATCTTCCCGAGCGGAGCGAGCACATCGGCAGCTTCGGCGATGCGCACGCGGTCGATATTGATTCCCTTCGCGAGTTCGTTCTGCACCGGAGCGATGGAGTTGTTTTGCATCGCCTGCGTGATTCGGTCGGCGAGGCGTTCGTAACGGTTCTCCCCGCCACAGCCGGCGAGCGCCAACGTCGCCAAGGCAGCAAGAACGAGTGCGATCCGTTTCATTTTAAGCCGTAGCCTCCTGTTGCAAACGTTTGGTGAACGGCACCAGCCGATGATTGGGATTCCATTCCTCGATCAATCGCAAACTCCATTCGCGCTCGGCAAGCAAGATCGGGTGCCCCTCCCAATCTTCCACAAGCATCGAACCGCTCCCTAACTGCAGCGGCGTCGCCCCGACGAGTTCTCCCTCGACGCGACGAATCGTATCGTGCGGCAAGCGCGAAAACTGCGTGCGCACGTTATACTCCGCTTCGAGCCGATATTTCGCAACCTCGAATTGCAGTTCGCCGACTGCACCTAAGATCGGTTCGGAGCGCATCGAACCGTACGGGTAGAAGACCTGAACCGCTCCCTCTTCGCGCAACTGCGCGATCCCCTTTGCAAACGATTTGTACCCTGCGCTATCAATACTGCGAACGCTTGCAAAATGTTCCGGCGCGAAGGCGGGAATCGGCGGGAAGGCGAGATCGTTCCCAACGAACACGGCGTCGCCGATCGCGAAGACCCCGGGGTTCGCGAGACCGACGACATCTCCGGCGTACGCCGTTTCGAGCGATTCGCGTTCGTCGGCGAAGAGACGCATCGCACGCGCCAAGCGAACTTCTTTTCCGGTTCGCCCATTGCGCACCACCATGTCCCGCGCAAACTCGCCGCTGCAGACACGAAGAAACGCGATCCGGTCGCGATGGCGCGGATCCATGTTCGCTTGAATTTTGAAAACGAACCCCGAAAATTGCGGCGAGGCCGGTGGAACGGGCACTTCGTTGCGCAAGGCGCGCGCACCAGGCGGCGGTGCGAGTTCGAGGAAACGATCGAGAAAGAGCTGTACCCCGAAGTTCGTCGCCGCGCTGCCGAAAAAGGCCGGGGTCGCCGCGCCGCGAGCAAAGGCGTCGCGGTCGAAACGCGCGCCTGCACCTTCGAGTAATTCGACGCCGTCGATAAATTCGCGATAGCTCTCCTCGTCGACGAGTTCGCGAAGTCCCGGATCGCTCAACCCGGCCATCTGCACGGCGGCACGCTTGGCACCGTGAGCGGTACGCTCGAAAACATGCACTTCGTGCGTGGTGCGATCGTAGACGCCGCGAAAACGCTCCCCGTTCCCGAGCGGCCAATTCATCGGAAACGCGGCGATACCGAGCACCGACTCGAGTTCGTCGAGCAACTCCAGCGGGTCGCGACTCGGACGATCCATTTTATTGATGAACGTAAAGAGCGGAATGCCGCGCTCGCGGCAGATGGCGAAGAGCTTTTTCGTCTGCGGTTCGACGCCGCGAGCGGCGTCGATGAGCATCACCGCGCTATCGGCAGCCATCAGCGTACGATAGGTGTCTTCACCGAAATCTTGGTGCCCCGGCGTATCGAGGAGGTTGATCGTATGGCCGCGATAGGGGAATTGCAGCACCGTCGAGGTGATCG
>JAJXVC010000128.1 GCA_021782295.1 bacterium
CTCGCCTGGCGATCGTCGAGGACACCCCGGGCGTCACGCGCGACCGGCTCTACGCCCTCGCGGAATGGCAGGGGCGCACCTTTAACCTCGTCGATACCGCCGGCATCGACGCCGAGGCGGCGGTCGCTCATGGGGATGCCTTCGCCGAAACGACCCGCCGACAGGCCGAGGCGGCGGCCGCGGCCGCCGATGCGATTCTCTTCGTCGTCGATGCTCGGGAGGGGGCGAACCCACTCGATGAAGAGGTCGCCACGATCCTCCGGCGCATTCGCCGGAAAATCATCCTGGTCGCCAATAAGGCGGAGTCCCCGAACGCTGCCGATAGCGCGACCGCGGAGTTTTCGCGCCTGGGCTTCGGCGTTCCGATCGTCGTCTCGGCGATCCACGGTGAAGGAACCGGCGATCTGCTCGACCGCATCGTCGAAGCGCTCCCCGAAAACACCCCGAATGCGATGCGCAGCGATGAAATATCGCTGGCGATCGTCGGCCGCCCCAACGTCGGCAAGTCCTCGCTCCTCAATGCACTCGTCGGCCAAGAACGCGCGATCGTCTCCGACGTGGCGGGCACGACCCGCGATGCAATCGATACCGAGTTGATCTGGCGCGGCGGAAAATATCGGCTCGTCGATACCGCCGGAATGCGCAAACGCCCCGAGGCAATCGGCGATATCGAATACTATGCAACGCTGCGCAGTCTCAACGCGCTGGCACGCTGCGATATCGCGCTGGTCGTCTTCGATTCGATGCACGGCATTACGGCGCAAGATCGCCGGCTCGTCGGCTTGGCCATCGAAGAGCGCAAGGGCGTGATTCTCGTCGGCAATAAGTGGGATATCGTCCGCGAGCAGGGCGAGTACCAACAGGGCGATCTCAAGAACGCGATCTACGATATGCTGCCCTTCGCGCGCTTCGCACCGATCACGTTTCTCTCGGCGATGACGCACCGAAAACTCGGTGGGCTGATGCCGCTGGTCGCTCACGTCTGCGAAAACCTCGACCGACGCGCGCCGACGGGGCAACTCAATGCTCTCATCCGCGATGCGGTGATGGCGCACCCGGCACCGATCTCCGGCGGAAAAGCGCTGCGTATCTTCTATGCCGCACAGGTTGCGGCGCATCCGCCGCTCTTTATCATGCACTGCAACGATCCCGACCTGGTGCAGCCTTCCTATCGGCGCTTCCTGGAGCACACGATTCGCGAAGCATACGATTTCGAGGGCGTGCCGGTGACGATTGAATTCCGCCCGCGCCGCAGTGAAGAACGCGAGGAAACGACATGGCCGACGCAGTCATAGCGATCTTCGCCTTCGCTATCGGTTCGATTCCGTTCGGACTCATCGTCGGGCGCATCTTTTTCTCCACCGATATCCGCGCGCAGGGCTCGGGGAATATCGGAGCGATGAACGCACTGCGATCGCTGGGAACGCGCGGCGCCGTCGCCGTTTTATTGCTCGACGTCGCGAAGGGCGCGCTCCCGGTGCTGCTCGCCGCGCGCTTCGGAAGCGGCGCGGCGATCGATGCGATTGCCGCAATGGCAGCGGTTCTCGGCCACTGCTTCTCTCCGTGGCTCGGATTCAACGGCGGCAAAGGCGTTGCCACGATGCTCGGAGCGACGCTCGCGCTTAGCCCAATCGCCGTTGCGTTCGCCGTCGCCGGTTGGTTGCTCGGCGCACTCGTCCTGACGCCGTACTCCTCGGTCGGTTCGATGCTCGCCGGCGTACTCGTCATTCCTTCGCTGGCGTTCTTCACGCGTTCGCTTTGGGAGACGCTCTACGGCGTTGCGGTGGCCGTACTCATCATCTTCCGTCACCGCGAAAATATCGAACGATTACGTACCGGCACCGAGAACCCGATCCCATTTTTGAAGGGACGCGTCACGAAAAATCGTTAGAGCGGGTCGAGACCCTGTTCGGGAGGGAAGATCGTCGGCCGACAGCTCCTCGCCGGACGAGCTGGCCCCGGAGCCATCTCGAAATCGCCGTTCTCGCCCGGGCCGACGCCGCATGAGAGACTTTTCTCGCACTCGTCCGTTCGCTCGGCGCACAGGGCTTCGCGAGGTTCGGCCCGTATTGTGGCGGGCTATGATCTCATCGAACGATTTTCGTAATGGCGTCACGATTCTGTTGGACAACAACCTCTGGACCGTGATCGAATTTCTCCACGTGAAGCCCGGCAAGGGGTCGGCCTTCGTTCGCACCCGTCTCAAGAACGTCCGCACCGGAGCGACGGTCGAGCGCACGTTCCGTGCCGGTGAAAAAGTCGAACGGGCGACGCTCGACAATCGGACGATGCAGATGCTCTATAACGACGACGAAGGCTTCCATTTTATGGATCAAGAGTCGTTCGAGAACGTCACGATCCAGCGCGAGCTCATCGGTGGTCCAGCCGACTTCTTGAAAGACGGCATGTCCGTCGACGTTCAGTTCCACGATGGGACGGCGATCGGCGTCGAACTTCCGCCGCACGTCGAACTGCGCATCGTCGAGACCGACCCGGGCTTCAAAGGCGATACCGCGACGAATACAACGAAACCGGCGAAGCTCGAGACCGGCGCGACCGTTCAAGTACCGCTCTTCATCGAACCTGACACCGTCATTCGAATCGACACGCGCGATCGACGCTATATCGGCCGCGTGAACTAATAGCGCCGTCGGCGTTCGCGCCGGAGAGGGCAGACCGTGAAGAAGAAACTGCAGCCGCTCGGCATCGCATTAGCGCTCGCACTCGTCGCGAGCGGCATCGGTATCGCGACTTTCTACTCGCAAAATCCGCAGCTCTCGCGACTCGCCGACTACATCGCGCACATTACGGTTCTCGCCCACTCCGATCGCATCGGCCTAAAAAATCCGGGCTACGGACGCCCAAACAACAATCTTGCAATGATCACGCTCGACGATTATTCGCTGAGCGGGCACACCAGTGCGGGGCTTGGAACCTGGCCCTTCCGCCGAGGCGTCTACGGGAAGCTGCTCGATCGGCTTGCAAAAGCCGGGGCGAAAACCGTCGTCTTCGATATCGATTTCCTCGACCCCAGCCCGAGCGCTCGCCAGGATGCAATCTTCGGCAAAGCGATTGCGAAGATTCCAACGGTGCTCGCCTACGTGCTCAATACGACGACGACCGGGCAGATCGGCATCGAGCCCGTGATTCCCGTCTTGGCGCAGCATACCGCAGCGATGGGTTTTTCGAGTTCCGATAGCGTCGGCAGTTATACATCGGGGCAATTCCCGAAGATTCGCACGAGCGGCACGGGCTTCTTCTCCGATGAGACGTTCTATTCGCTCGCGGCGGCGGCGGCGCAGACCTATCTCGGGCACACGATCGACTTCAAAAAAGTCCCGCGACTGCACGGGCGCATTCTGTTACTGCCGCCGCATTACGCCTCGACCCAAGCGGTGAGCGGTCGCGTCGGCAGCGAGCAGAGCGCCGCTCCGACGTTCATCGGCGGGGGGCAGATGTCGCTTGCGGATGCGTTGACGGTGCCGATCTCGCAACTACGCCTTTTCGCCAAAGGGCGGCTGATTTATATCGGAGCGACCGCGCAGGCCCTCGGCGACTTCGTGATTACCGCGCGCGGCAAGATGCCGGGAGTCTACGTGAACGCGCGGCTTACCGACCAGATGCTGCGCGGAATCTACATCAAAACGCTGCCGACCTGGGTCGACATTACCTTAATCGTCGTTCTCCCGCTTCTTCTTGCATTCTTTCTCATGTCGGCACGCTTCGGTATCGCGCTCGTGGTTTCGGCGGCAACGATCCTTGCTTATGGGTGGATCGACATGGCGATTTTTGTTCGCCAACTCGTCTGGTTCGATTTCATCCACGTCGTCGTGGCAATGATTCTTGCCGTCACGTTCGTCGCCGCATTCAGAACGATTCTCGAAGGTTCGCAACGCCGTATCGTCACGAATCTCTTCGGCATGCACGTCAGCCCGGCGGTCGTCGCCGAGATTCTTGATTCCGAGGATCCCTCCGGGGCGCTCTCGCTCAAAGGGAAACGCGTCAAATCGACGATTTTCTACAGCGATATACGCGGATTTACCGCGATGTCGGAGACGATGAGCCCCGAAGATATCTACCATCAACTCAACGAGTATTTCGAAGAGATGGTGAAGATCATTTTCAAGTACGGCGGCTACGTCGACAAATTCATCGGCGACTGCGTCATGGCGGTTTTTTCCGCGCCCTATCAAACCCCCGATGACGCAAAAAACGCCGTCCTGGCGGCCATCGAGCAACAGCAACGCATCGCCGAACTCGCCGACAAATGGTCGGCACAGGGGCGCAAGGTCTTCACCGTCGGCATGGGCATCAACACCGGCGAAGTGGTGATGGGGAACCTCGGCGCGAGTTCGCGGATGAATTACACGGTGATCGGCGATAACGTCAACACCGCGGCGCGTCTCTACAACGTCGCCAAGGGCGGCCAGATCATCATCAGCGAGACGACCTACAACGAAGTGCACGATCTGATCGCGGTTACCGAACTCGCGCCCGTCACCGTCAAAGGAAAAGTCGAACCGCTGCGCATCTTCGACGTCGTCGTACCGACCCGCGAGGCTCCCGCCGAAGCACCGACGGCGTGATCCTCGACCTCGCGCTCTTCTTCGCGGCAATCGCCGCGAGCGCGTTGGGCTCGATGGTCGGGCTCGGCGGCGGTTTTCTCATGGTGCCGATTCTCCGGCTCGCATTTAGTTTTGCCCCCGCCCAAGCCGCGGGAATGTCGCTTGCGATGGTGGTCGCAAATGGAGCAAGCAGCACGATTGCAAACTTTCGCGCCCGACGCATCAACGTGCGCGTGGGGCTCTTGGTTGCCGCCGGTGCAATTCCGGGCGCACTGCTCGGCTCGCACATCGTCGAAGAGATCGCGAGCCCAATTTTCGACTGGCTCTTCGCCGCGCTCGTCGTCGGGGTCGCGATCGATTTCGGACTGCGCCGCTCGCGATTAGCGCTCGCGGGAACGAATCGCGACGGAGCTCCGCGGACGATGCACCCGGTCGTATCGCTACTCGCCGGTTTTAGTGCCGGTATTCTCGGCGGCCTCTTCGGCATCGGCGGCGGCATTGCGATCGTTCCGTCGCTCGCCTATTTCTCCGACGTCCCCATCCACAGCATCACCGCAACCTCACAGTTCGCCATCGCGCTCACATCGCCGATCGCGTTCGTCGCGCACGCCGCGGCAGGCGACGTCGATTTTCTCCGCGCGATTCCGCTTTTTCTCGGCGGAATCGTCGGCGGGACGCTCGGCCCTCGTATCGGCGCTCGGCTCCATGCTGCGCAGTTGCTCGGCGTCGTCTCGCTCGCGCTTTTGCTCGCCGCAGCTGCGATGTTGCTGCGTGACACGCACGTCATCTGAAGGGTACGCTAGACGG
The DNA here is from genome assembly GCA_021782295.1 of bacterium. The sequence continues at coordinate 5,373 of JAJXVC010000128.1, forward strand.
CAATGAACGATAGTACGCCGACATCGCCCCCCTCGACGCACTGGGAGCCCGGCCCGCTTGCTTCACTGGCGCGCATGGAGAGCTATCCGTGGCTCGTCGTCGGAACCGTTTGCATCGGTGCGTTTATGGGGCAACTCGACGCAAGTATCGCGCAACTGGTGCTGCCGACGCTGCAGACGACGTTTCGCTCCTCGCTCGCCGACGTCAGTTGGGTCTCGCTTGCGTATTTACTCGTCCTCGCCTCGACGCTGCCGATCTTCGGCCGACTCGCCGATATCTACGGCCGAAAACTCCTCTACACCGGCGGTTTCCTCGTCTTCATTCTCGGCTCGGGGCTCTG
>JAJXVC010000005.1 GCA_021782295.1 bacterium
TTCCTCGGCATCGCTATGAATGTACGGCGGCAACGGCATCCGACCGATCCGTTCGATTGTCTCTTCGAACGGCGCCCGGAAAAAAAACTCCACTTCGCGCCGTCCATCGGCGTGGGTGGCGCGAACGATGGCCTCCCCCTCCTCACCGAAACTCACCCGGTCGCCTTCGCGCATGCGACGCCCGGGGCGCGCGAGTACGTACCAGCGGCGTGCGGTGCCGTCATAGCGCAACGAACCAACCGGATGCAACAGTAAAACCTCCGCGCTCCCTCCGCCGACGAGCCGGCCGTGAAGGCGCGCGTGAATCACCGCCGTCTCGTTGAGAACGAGCAGGTCGTCGGGGCGTAAGATCCGATCGAGGTCGCGAAAGAGACGATGGCGCTCGGCTCCCTGCTGCGAAAGCACGAAGAGCCGACTCTCGTCCCGATGCGCTGCGGGATGCTGGGCGACCGACTCGCGCGGTAGCGCAAAGTCGTAGGCGGCGGTTAGCCGCTCGTCAATCGCTGCTGTTCGATCTCGAGGAAGGTCGATAATCTTTTTGCGTCCTCCGGTGCAACTTCTACAAATTGGACGCCGATCTGAAAGGTTTCGTTCGCCGATGGACGGATCCAGCGAACCTGACCGCGCATGCGGAGAAACGGGCTACGCTTCATCGTGATCGTGTATTTCGAACCGACGGGGAGATACTGATCGACCATCGCGCGCATTCCCGTCGGCGAGATATCGGCAATCGCACCTCGAAAGAGCATCGCCGAAAACGGATCCTCGACGACGATGTCGATAAATTTGCGCAATCGAAGACCGTATCGCTTGTTTTCGGCATCGTTCTCGTCGGTTTTCGTTGCCGCCACGCGGTCTTTTCGATCCGTCATTACCCTCGTTCTCAGATTCGTCCGATGCTGGTTCCGACGAAATAGAAGCTCAAGATCTCTTGCGCAGAGCCTCCGGCGAGAGCGTAACCTCGCGCGCCCCATTGACAGAGACCGACTCCATGCCCCAGGCCTCTCCCTTCGATATGGAGCCCTGCGAAGGCCTGCGTGCCCGTGGGGGGGAGTTCCTGTTGACGCCGCACGAGCAGGCTCGGCAATAAACGCGCCCCGACGTCGATGCGAAAACGCATCGCCGAGATGCGCTCCGTACGAGCCGTACCCGAGAGCTCGGCCGAGCGCACGCGCCCGCTCCGATCGAAATCGATCAACCCGACGTTCTGAAGCGTGCCGATCTGCGGCGCGATCCTCCCTGCAACGGCAGTGAGATGAGCGCCGGAGAGATCGGCTTTCCAGCGATAGTTCGGCGAGGCGGTACAGTACGGGCACGGATGCGCGACCAGATAGGGTATCGGCGCGGCGCCCCATGCATCGGCGGAGGACTCGCTATACCCACCGCAGCACGACGAGTATTCGATCTGTGCGAATCCGCGCTCGAACCGCAACACTAAGCCGGAGGTGGCACGCACCGCCGCCGTCGATGCCGGATGTTCGCTCGCGACGCCGCGATAAACTTGCGCGAGTTCCGAGGGAACGACATCGTAGGGTCGATTCGGATTGCTGCGCGCGAGAATAAACCCGCGCGAGCAGATCGCCTGCGCCTCCAAGGCGGCAAGCGGCCAACTTGCGGTCATCTCCGACGGGACGACGCTCGAGAGGTAGTCGTCGAAATCGACCACGTTGACGACGCGACCGTCGGCAAGAATCTGGTAGCTGCCGCGATAGCGATTCCCATTGAAGAGGAAGCCTCCGGCGAGTGGCTCGACCCTCCCCCGACCTAAGAGCACGCGTAATGCTTGCGAGCGATCTCCGCCGTCACCGATCGTCTGTGCGGCGAGCCGCCCTCCGAGCGCGACGGCGGCAACGCCGCCGAGAAATGCCCGCCGTGCAAGCTTCATAGCAATCGCTGTTGTCGCGATCCGTCGGCCTCCGAAGCGCCGATCGCCGCGCGCCCAAGCTCCGTCGCCTTCCGTCCCGCAGCAGTGCGAACGATATACCCGCTCTTGAGCAAGAACGGCTCGACGACATCTTCAAGCGTCTCCGCATCTTCGTTCAGAGTCGCCGCGATCGCGGCGATGCCGGCCGGCCCGCCGCGATACTGTTCGACGAGAGCGCGGAGAAAGGCACGGTCGAGGCGGTCGAGACCGCTCGCGTCAACCCCTTCGCGCGCGAGTGCATCGAGCGCGAGTTCGGCGGTGATCCGTCCGTCACCGCGCACCTGTGCATAATCGCGTACGCGCCGCAGCAGGCGGTTCGCGATGCGCGGTGTACCGCGGCTACGCGCGGCGATCGCCGCGCAGCCTTCGCTATCGATCGGGACCTCGAAGATCGAGGCAGAACGCGCAACGATGCGTTCGAGGTCGGCGACTTCGTAGTAATCGAGATGATGGACGATACCGAAGCGATCGCGCAACGGCGCCGAGAGCATCCCCGCGCGCGTCGTCGCTCCGACGAGCGTGAATCGCTTGAGCGGCAACTTCAGCGTTCGCGCGTACGCACCACGATCGACGATAAAATCGATCTGAAAATCTTCCATCGCCGGATAGAGGAACTCTTCGACGACGCGCCCGAGCCGATGCATCTCATCGATAAAGAGCACGTCGCCGTGTTCGAGCGAAGTGAGCACGCCGACGAGATCCTTCGGTTTATCGAGCGTCGGGCCGCTTGTCGGGCGAATGCTTGCACACATCTCGCGAGCGATCAGCGCGGCGAGCGTTGTCTTTCCGAGCCCCGGCGGCCCGTAGAAAAGCACGTGTTCGAGCGGTTCGTCGCGACGCTGCGCGGCATCGATCGCGATGCGAAGATTCTCAACAACCTGTTCTTGACCGACATATTCGTCGAAACGGCGCGGGCGCAGCCCCGCTCCAATCACTTCATCTTCGAGCGCGGCGTCGGGATCGAGAAGGCGCGCGGGCTCGTCGACCGCTTCGACATCCTCGGGGCCCATGAGGCGTTTGCGCGCATCCTCGCTCATCGTGTCGCCGCCTTCGCTTCATTGCGCCGTTCGTAGATCGCAGCAAGAAGCTGCTCGGCATCGGTAATCTCGGGGCGCGCCGCGAGGACGTCGCGCAGCATCTTCTCCGCCTCCGGGCGTCGATACTCGAGTTGCAGCAGCACCGCGAGTGCCTCGTCGGCAAAATCCGGCATCTGCTTGGGTGTGCTCTCCGGTGCTTCCTGGATCAACAAGAATCGCGCGACCTTCCCCTGCAACTTCGCCACGATATCGCGTGCCTTCTGCTGTCCGATTCCCGGCAGCGTTTTGAGAAAGGTATGGTCGCCGCGTTCGATTGCGGCGGCGATACGATTCATCGGAACCGAGAACGCGCGAACCGCCGAACGCGGGCCGATCGACGAGACGCCGAGCAGCGCTTCGAAAAACGCGCGTTCGACGGCGTTCGAGAAACCGTAGTACGAAAATCGCCCGCTCTTCTGTTCCAACGAGAGCACCGAATAGATTTCGAGGCGCACGGGTGTACCCGTCTCGGTCGGCAATTTCTCGGCGACGCATGGCGGAACGAAAATCTCGTAGCCGAGCCCGCCGACATCGAGCATCACCCGTTCGCCCTCGCGCTCGATCAAGCGCCCTTCGATCCGCGAAAACATCCCTGGCCCCCTAATGCTCGCCGAGCGGCAGTTCGCGCCGCGTCGACCGACGCGCGAACGCCAGCGCGAGCGCGAGTGCATCGGAGACGTCGTTTGGTTCGGGAGCGCGTCGAAGATGTAAGAGCCGCACGACCATCGCGTTGACCTGTTCCTTGCGTGCGCTCCCCGAGCCGACCAAGGCGCGTTTCACGTACGAGTGCCCGAGCGTCGCGACCGGAATGCCCGCCTGCGCACCGGCCAAGCAGAGGACGCCGCGCGCATGTCCCATCAGAATCGCCGTCGAGGGATTGCGGTAGGTCGTATAGAGCTCCTCAATGACGATATGCGTCGGAGCGGTCTGCCGAATCGCGTCGGTGATTCCTTCATGCAAACGCGCGAGCCGAATCTCGAGCGTATCCTGGACGCGCGGCGCAATCGTCCCCGCTTCGATCAACGTGACGCGCTCGCCGCTGACCGCGATCGCCCCATAGCCGGTAACGCGCAATGCCGGATCGATGCCGAGAATTCTCATGACTTTCCGTTGACGATCAGCGTCACATCCGCGCCCGGCGCGAGCGTCGTGCCGACGAGCGGTTCGGTATGCACGACGTTGCCGTCCGCGCCCTCCGTCGTCGTGTAACGGATCGAACCGATATGGTATCCCGCATCTTCGAGCGTTTTGCGCGCTTGCTCCACCGTCATCCCTTCGGTATCGGGAACCTCCCCCGGCACGGCGATGGTGAGCGCGATACTCGAGCCCGGCGATGTAGAGCTTGAAGCAGCGGGCTGCTGCGCCAAGACGGTGCCGCTTGCACTGGGATCGACGCTATACGAGAGCGTCACCAAAAGCCCAAGCGCTGCGAGTTGCGTGCGCGCTGCATCGGCACCGATGCCGACGAGATTTGGAACGACGACCGGCGGCCCGACATTGCCTGCCCCCGTGCTGACGACGACGTGCAGCGTCGCTCGCTGCGCGATCGACTGGCCGGGAACGAGATCCTGCGAGGCGATCGTTCCCGCAGCGACACCGGGAATCGGGCTCTGCTGGATGACGTCGAGCGAGAGCCCTAAGCGCGCAACTAACTGCTGCGCAGCCGAGAGATCGAGTCCGACGAGATTCGGAACGTCGATCGGTTTGGGTCCGTTCGATACGATCAGCACGACGAGCGAATGCGCGCGCGCCTTCGAGCCCGGAGCGGGCTGCTGCCCGATCACGCTCTCCTTCGCCGCCGCATCGTAACGCCGGTCGATGCGCACGTGGAATCCTTGTTCGGTCAGGCTGCGCTGTGCATCACCGGCGAGAAATCCACGCACGTCGGGAAGCCCGACGAGCGGCAGACCATTGCTCACGATGAGTTCGACCAGCGAGTTTTTCTGCACCAACGAACCCGGCGGCGGATTTTGCCGGATCACTCGATCCGCCGGAACGTGGTTGCTCGGGCTCTGCAGAAAACGCACCTGAAGCCCGTCGGCGACGATCGTTGCTTGCGCTTGCGCGACGCTCATATTGCGGAAATCCGCGAGCGTGACGCGACCGCCGACGCTGCCTCCGAACTCCCCGAAGATCGCAAAGCCGGCGATCGCAGCGACGATTGCGAGCACGATAAAAAGCGGAATCGTCGCCGCATTACCGCGCGTAACGGTATTGCGACGCGGCACGTCGATGTTGCGTCGATCCGGTAACGGCGAGCGCCGCGGCGGAAGCGGGCTCCGCAAGGTCGCCGGTGCATCGTCGGAGGTCGCAAAAGCGGCGACGTTCGGACGCTCGCGCGCCTCGCGAAGTGCGCGCGCGAGATCGCTCGCGGAGGGGAACCTATGGCCGGCTTCCTTCTGCAACAGCTTGTTCACGATCGCTGCGAGCGCCGGGCTCACGCCTCGCTCGGGGGGAATGACCGGAACGGGATCGCCGATATGTTTGATCGCGACCGCGACCGGAGAATCGGCGGTATAGGGCAATTCGCCGAGCAGCATTTGATAGAGCACGATGCCGACGCTATAGAGATCGGAGGCCGGAGTGAGTTCGCGGCTCTGCGCCTGTTCCGGCGAGAGATAATAGACGCTTCCCATCACCAATCCCGGCCGCGTCGTCGCCATCGTTTGCTCCGAGAACGCTCGCGCGATCCCGAAATCGGAGAGTTTGACGACGTCATCTTTCCCGACGAGAATGTTCGCGGGCTTGATATCGCGATGCAGCAATCCTTGACGGTGCGCGTAGGCGAGGCCTTGACAGACCTGTGCGGCGTAATCGATCGCCACCGGTTCGGGAAGCGGCCCTTCGGTGTTGATGATATCCGCCAGCGAGCAGCCGTCGACGAACTCCATGACGATGTAATAGATTCCGTCTTCGTGACCGACGTCGTGCGTATTGACGACGTTGGGGTGCGAGAGACGGCCGACCGATTCCGCCTCCTGATAGAAACGACGCACGAACTCCTGATCGGAGGCGTATTGCTCGCGCAACACTTTTATCGCAACGCGGCGTCGCAGCAGCGTATCGGTACCGGAATAGACGACGGCCATCCCGCCCTCGCCGATCCGTTCTTCGAGCCGATATCGACCGGCGATCGTCGACTGTTCGATCACTTCGTAATCACCGTCAGCGAGCGCGCGAGTACCTCGCGAGCAATCGGCGCTGCGACCGCGGCGCCGTACCCGGCATTCTCGACGACGATCGCAACGACGACGCGCGGCGCCTCTGCCGGGGCGAAACAGACGAACCAGGAATCCGGCGCGCCATGCGGGTTCGTGGCCGTCCCCGTCTTTCCGGCGACGGTCACGCCCGGTATCTGCGCGCTCGTTCCGGTGCCCCAAGCGACGACGGCTTCCATCATTTTCGTAACCTTCGCCGCCGTCTGCGCCGATACCGGGCTACCGAGGGGCCCGACCGGGGTACGCGTGAGAATCTTTCCATGACGCGCGATCGCGCGCACGATGAATGGGCGCTCCTCGACGCCGCCGTTTGCAATCGTCGCCGCGATCGTCGCAATCTGCATCGGCGTCACCAGCAGCGCACCCTGCCCGAAACCCATTTGCGCGAGCTCGCCGGCCCAGATATGCGATTCCGCGGGAACAAACGCGCGCGCCGTCGGCAGTTGAAAATCGAGCGACCCGCCGACACCGAAGCGCCGCAGATAGCGATAGAATGTCGCGCTTCCGGTACGCAGGACGATCTGCGCGAAGTCGACATTGCTGGAGAGCGCAAAGGCTTTGACGATCGTCCCCGCTCCGGTCGCTTCGTAATCGTTGTCGTGGAGACGCGCCTTACCGATCATCAGATATCCGGGGTCTTGAAAAACATCGTGCATTCCGACACGGCCGCTATCGACTGCCGCCGAGGCGGTCAGCATTTTAAACGTCGATCCCGGCGGATAGAGACCTTCGAGCGCACGATCGAGCAGCGGGCTATCTTTCGCATGCAGCGCGCGGGCAAAGGTTTTCCCCATCGTATTCGGGTCGAAACTGGGGGTACTTGCGATGGCAAGAACGGCGCCGGTGCGCGGGTCGAGCACGATGCCCGCCGCGCGTGCATGGCGGGCGAGCAGGTCGGCGAGTCGCCGCTCGATTTTCGGCTCGATCGTGGTAATTAAGTCGTCACCCGACTGCGGCGCGAAGCGCCGGAACGAATCGACAAAGTGCCGGATCTGTTGGAGCGGATTCGCCGAAAGCGAGGGCGCCGCGAGGAGTTCATCGTAGGCGCGCTCGAGCCCGGCGGTTCCGTAGCGCCGCGATGCGTAGCCGACGACCTGCGCCAACGCCGATCCCATCGGGTAGACGCGCCGCGTACCATCGGTTGCCGCCAAAACACTCCCGTCGGCGGCGAGGATCCGCCCGCGATCGCGAGCGATAAAGGAACGGCGCGGATTCGAACGATTCGCAGAAATTTGCGGTGCTGCAACGAGTTGTAGCCACGCGAAGCGCGCGGCGAGTACGAGAAAAAGCACCGTAAAGAGCGCGGAGATGCGCGCAAGCGAACGTTGGTTCACTCGCGCTCGCGCAAAACGACGAATCCGGAGTCGACGCGCACCGCAATATGCGAACGCTCGCGACTCGCATCGAGGATCTCTCCGATCAACGAGCGCACGAGCGCTTCCTCGCAGTCGTAGAACGAGGCGAGGATCTCGACTCCCAATTCTTCGAGAAGCGACGGTGCGACGAAGCCGCAGCGGGGCAGCGTTTCGTAGTGGCGCTCGTCGTAGGCGCCGTTGCGCCACGGGCCACGACGCCCGAAGACCTGATGGTGATAATCCCACGCGCAGAGTTCGCGCTCGCCCCAACGGAAATCACCGCGCACGCAAAGCCGCCGACAGAGCGCACAGGGAACGATCGGAACGGGGCCGCTCTCGATCGCTTCGACGACGTCGGGCGGCAGATCGTCGACGTTGATGAGCTCGGCTTCGTGCAGGTTCGCCGGAAGCGGCGCGCTCCAGCCGACACGCGCCAGGAGATCGAGATCGTGCAACTGCGCGACGAATGCGCTCTCGTCTTCGGCCGGAAAGGTGCGGTCGATCCAGTGCAAGAGATCGTCGGGGGCGATGCCGACGCTCTGCCACGTATCGCCGACCGCGGTGTCGATCGGCGTGACGGCAACCGGCACGAGGCGGGCCACGATCGTCCGCCCCTCAGGAAGCAAGCTGTTGGTAAAGGCGAGCGTGCTGCTGTTGCCGCCGAGCACAACGATGCCCGCCGGTCTTTCGGCTACCGCGTCGCCGCGATCGACTCCAGATATCGATGGAGACTGCGCGGCGGCCCCGCCGTATTTGCGAGGGCCTCCGCCAGAGCTCGGGCGGTATCGAGACTGGTCAGACACGCTATATTGGCTTCGACCGAACCGCGCCGAATCTTGTATGCATCGGAGACCTCCCGCGCGCCCTTGGCGTCGTTGATGACGAGATCGACGCTCCGCGAGGAGATCGCGTCGAGAACGTGCGGGCTACCCTCGGCAATTTTGTTGATTCGCTCGCAGGCGATACCCGCCGCGGCAAGCACGCGCTGGGTACCATCGGTCGCGATCACGCGATGGCCGAGATCGGCGTAGCGCCGCATGATCGGTACCGCGCGCTCCTTCTCTTCGTCGGCGATCGAGACGAGGATGCGGCCTCCTCGCTCCGGCAGCGCGATCCCGGCACCGAGAAATCCTTTGCGCAACGCTCCGGCAAAGTTTGCGTCGATCCCGAGCACCTCACCGGTCGATTTCATCTCCGGGCCGAGAATCGTTTCGACACCGCGCATCTTCGCAAACGAGAAGACCGGAACTTTGACGACCGTGAAGGGCGAGCGCGGGCGCAGCCCCGTTCCATAGGGAAGGTCGGCGAGTCGAGCCCCCAAGGCGATCCGGGTCGCCGCCGCCGTCAAATTGATTCCCGTCGCCTTTTGAATGATCGGCACCGTCCGCGACGCACGCGGATTCGCTTCGATGATGTAGAGCTTGCCTTGATGAATCACGAATTGAATGTTGATCGAACCGCGCACGCCGAGTTCGCGCGCGATCGCCAGCGTCACATCGGTGATATGCGCCTCCATCGTCGCATCGAGCGATGGAGCCGGATAGACCGAGATCGAGTCGCCGGAGTGAATGCCGGCACGCTCGATATGTTCGAAAATACCGGGAATGAGAATATCTTCACCGTCGAAGACGGCATCGAGTTCGACCTCGCGCCCCTCGAGATAGCGATCGACGAGTAAGGGCGCGTCCGCGGCGATCGCAGGCGCCGACTCCACGTATGACGCGAGTTGCCCTTCGTTATAAACGATCTCCATCGCGCGGCCGCCGAGAACGAACGATGGGCGCACCAGGACGGGGAAACCGAGTTCGCGCGCGATCGCACGTGCCTGACGAAAACTTCTGGCGGCGCGGCCTTCGGGCCGGGCGACACCGAGGCGCGCGAGTGCGGCGTCGAATTGTTCGCGATCCTCGGCCATATCCAACGTCGCGCGATTGCTACCGACGATTGGGACGCCGCGCTCGGTGAGTTCGGCGGCGAGCGATATCGCGGTCTGTCCACCGAAGGCAAGCATCACTCCGCGCGCTGCGGTGGAGCGATATGCGGCCTCCACTTCATCGGCTCCCGGCGGTTCGAAAATCAGCGCGTCGGAGATATCGAAATCCGTCGAGACGGTCTCGGGATTATTGTTGACGACGACGGGAGCGAGCCCGGCATCGCGAAGCGCCCAGGCGGCGTGCACGCAACTATAATCGAATTCGATCCCCTGGCCGATGCGAATCGGGCCGCTTCCGACGACGACGACCGCTTCGCGCGTTGGCGTGCGCATTTCGTCGCTCTCACCGCGCGAAAGATAGTAATAGGGCGAGCGGGCGGGAAACTCCGCCGCCGCCGTATCGACCATGCGGAACGAGGCACCGGGCGCGGCGGGACGTTCAGCGGCTCCGGTCAGCGCGCGAATTCCCTGCGATGAGTACCCGCTGAGAAAGGCGCGTTCGATATCGGCCGGTTCGTGCCGTTCGTGCAGACGACGTTCGAGCGCGACGAGATCGGCGACTTCATCGAGCCAGAAGCGATCGATGGCGCTCGCTTCGTGCAAACGCTCGACGCAGGCGCTGCGATCGGTGCTACGTCGGAAGAGTTCGGCGACGGCAAAGAGTCGTTCGTGCGTCGGGCTGGCAACCACGGCGATCAATTGGTCGTCGCTCCATTCGCGCATCGCGCCGCCGGTGAGACTCTCGCGACCGATATCGAGCCCACGAATCGCTTTGAGGAGTCCGGCGGCAAAGGTGCGCCCGATACCCATCGCTTCACCCGTCGATTTCATCTGGGTACCCAGCAACGTGTCGGCGAGCGGAAACTTATCGAACGGCCAGCGCGGGAATTTCACGACGACGTAATCGAGCGTCGGCTCGTACGCCGCCTTCGTAATACCGGTGACCGGATTGGGAATTGCTTCGAGCCGTTGACCCAGCGCGATGCGAGTCGAAATTTTCGCGATCGGATATCCGGTCGCTTTACTCGCCAACGCCGACGAACGCGAGACGCGCGGATTCACTTCGATAATCGCATATTCGCTGCTCGTCGGATGCAGCGCAAACTGAATGTTGCACCCACCTTGTACGTCGAGGGCGCGGATAACATTGAGGCTCGACGTCCGCAGCATCTGGTATTCAAGATCGGAGAGCGTCTGCGAGGGAGCGATGACGATGGAATCGCCGGTATGAACGCCGACCGGGTCGAAGTTCTCCATGTTGCAAACAATGATGCAATCGTCGGCGGCATCGCGCAGCACTTCATACTCGATCTCTTTCCAACCGAGCAACGAGACCTCGAGCAGCGCCTGATGAATCATGCTTGCGGCGAGTCCCGACGCAAGTGTTTCGCGCAACTCACGCTCGTCGCGAACGATACCGCCGCCGGTGCCGCCAAGCGTGTAGGCCGGGCGCACGACGAGCGGATAGCCCGCCTCTGCAGCAAAGGCAATGCCCTGTTCGATCTCGGTCACGACGACGCTGCGCGCGACGGGCTCGCCGATCTCGATCATCTTTTCTTTGAAGAGCTCGCGATCTTCGGCGAGTTTAATTGTCGCAATCGGCGTACCGAGCAGCTGCACTCCGAACTTTTTCAGGACGCCCGCATCGTCGAGCGCGACGGCAAGATTGAGGCCGGTCTGCCCGCCGAGCGTCGGCAGCAGCGCGTCGGGGCGCTCGAGTTCGATCACCGCGCTCACCGATTCGAGCGTCAGCGGCTCGAGATAGACCGCGTCGGCAATCTCCGGGTCGGTCATGATCGTTGCCGGATTCGAGTTGACGAGGACGACGCGGTGCCCTTCTTCGCGCAACGCGCGACATGCCTGAACCCCTGCGTAATCGAACTCCGCCGCCTGACCGATGACGATCGGCCCCGAGCCGATGACGAGAATATTCCGCTGCATGCGCCCCTACCGAACCTTCAGCGGAGCGAGGAGGGAGCGACGCCGTAGCGTTGCAAGCGACAAGCAACGACGCGCCGGCGGAAAGATTCCGCTGGGCATGATACGGCAATTTCGGTTCAGCACACTAGGGTCAGCCGATTGGCTTCGGAGCGGCGAGAGTCCTGGAAAAGTGCGAAAGGAACCTACGGCTGTAGGCGCACGCGCACCCATTCTTCGCGCTCCCGGCGGTAGAGTAGCCGGTCGTGCATGCGATTTGCGCGCCCCTGCCAGAACTCGATCGATCGCGGGACGATGAGAAAGCCTCCCCAGGAGTGCGGCCGTTCGATCTCTTCGCCGGCGAAGCGCTCCTCGAAATGCGCCATGCGCTCGTCGAGCACGGCGCGCGATTCCACCGGCTCGCTCTGCTCGGAGGCCCATGCGGCGAGCCGATGGCCGCGCGGCCGCGAGGCGAAATAGAGGTCGGACTCATCCTCGTCGATGCGCTGGACCTCCCCCTCCACGCGCACCTGCCGTTCCAACGCCGCCCACCAAAAACTCGCCGCCGCAAGGGGTCGCGCGATCAGCTCGCGCCCCTTCCGGCTATCGTACGACGTAAAGAATCGTAGACCGCGCCGGTCGAGTCCACGCAAGAGGACGATACGCACGCTCGGCTGTCCATCTGCAGCGACCGTCGCGAGCGCCATGGCATTCGGTTCGGCAACACGCTCGGGAACGGCGTATGCTTCATCGAGCCAACGCGTCAGCGCGAGGATCGGATCGGCGCCGAGATCGCTTTCGACTAACTCGCCGCGTTCGTACGATGTTCGGCTCGAAGAGAGCTCTTTCACGATATCCTTCCAAATCCAACGGCAACGAATGCACAGAGTGCGAGCAGCAACGCGCCGCAGAACGCGCTCGCCAGAGAGACGTCGACGCTCGTGGGACGAAATGCCGTAATTCGCCCTAGCGCTCCCAACGCTCCGCTCAACGCCGATGCATTCTCGACGCGCACGAATCGCCCCCCGCCCGCACGGGCGTACGAGCGCAGCGCCGTGGTATCGATGCCCGCAGCCTCGCTCGTTCCCGGAATCAACGCACCGGAGTTCGTGCCGATGCCGACGGTATCGACGACGATACCGCGTGCGCCGAGCGATGATGCCGCAGCGAAGGGATCGACGCCGGTATTATTGACGCCGTCGGTGACGACGACGACGGTACGCGGCCCGTGATTGCCCAGCAACGTGCCGGCGAGCGCCATTGCATCGCCGATCGCCGTCGGCCCGTTCGGCGCGGGCAGCGTGTCGAGCGCGGCGATGGCGACGGCGTGCCGCGCAGTCAATCCCTGGACGAGCGAAGCGGCGCCGGAGAACGCGACGATAGCGACGCGTTCACCGCTGGACATCGCTTCGATAAATTTCTTCGCCGCCGCGCGCGCTGCGAGCGCACGTGTCGGTACGATATCGGTCGAAGCCATCGAACCCGAGGTATCGATGCAGAGAACGACGGCACCGTCGTGGATCGGCTCCGGCAGGGTGATGTGCGGGCGCGCGAGCGCGAGCCCCACAAGCGCCACTCCGGCGATCCATCCGGCTCGTAGCAGCGCGCCGACGATATCGCGCCCGCCGAGCGAGCGGCGCAAAAACGCGAGATCGGAGAACGCGCGCTCGCGTGCATCGCGCATGCGCGTCACGCGTCGCAGCGACCATATCCCCAACGCAACGAGCGCTGCAGCAACGACGAGATAGGCCGGTGCGGCGAAGCTCACGGCAGCGCTCCGCGCGCGATCCCGAATGCCTCTGCAAGCGCGGCTGCGCCATCGCGTTCTTCGAAGAGGCCGATCCGCCAACCAAGCCGACGAAATCGCTGCTGCAAACGTTCCTCTCGTTCGATGCTCGCGCGTCGATACGCCTCGCGTTCGCGCCTCCCGAACCAACGCACGTACGATTCACCGCTCTCGGCATCGACGAGTCGATTGAGACCGACGAGCGGGAGATCCTCTTGCCATGGGTCGCGTGCGAGCGCAAGCGTCGTATCGAAGGTTCGCGCCGCTTCGCCGAGCATCTCGTCGTCGCAACGCTCCGCCGCCGAGGCATCGGTGGCGACCAAGAGTGCGGCACCGCGCGGAAGCACCGCGCGCGCGATCGCTAGCGCTGCATGGAGATCGAAATCACCCTCCGGTTGTCGGCGAAGCGCCTCGCGTGCCAACCGTGCGCCGTCGCGCCCGGCCCGCGCGCGTTCGGGCACCGGCCCCTGCGGAAGAATCGCCAGCGCGCGATCCTCACCCGCGCTCGCACCGAACCACGCCGCGACGGCATCGTCGGCGGCATCGACGAGCGCCCGTCGGCGCCCCAGCGACATCGAGAGCGATGGATCGCTGATCGCAGCGAAGACGAGCGCGATATCCTCGAGCATGACCCGCGTTTGCAGCGCTCCGGTACGCGCCGTCGCCGCCCAGTCGATACGTCGGGTATCGTCGCCGGCGATATATCCACGCAACTGCACGAACTCGTATCCGTCGCCGCGCAGCGTCGTCGGCGAACCTTCCCCAAAGATGCGCGGGCGATTGCGACCGCGCAAGAGCGCCTCGCGGAGCGTCACGGAACCGGCACGCCGAGGATCGCGCGATCGATCCACGATGACGGCGAGAGCCCTTCGAGTACGAGACGATGAGTAAAGGCGATGCGATGGCGCAGTACCGCGGGCGCGACGCTGCGGATATCGTCGGGTTCGACGTAATCGCGTCCGTGCAAGAGCGCGCGCGCGCGCGCGCAATTCACCAGCGCGAGGCTCGCGCGCGGACTCGCACCTCCGAGAACGTAGGGCGAAGGCTGTCGGGTCGCGGCGACGAGTTCGACGATGTAGCGATGCAGTTTCCGATCGACGTGAATCGCTCGCGCCTGCGCGCGCCACCGGCGAACATCCTCGAGCGCGGCAACGGTTTGCGGAAGTGGCGTCTGGGCGAATGCATAGCGCTCGATGATTTCGAGTTCTTCTTCGACGTTCGGATAGCCGAGATCGATCTTGAGCAGAAATCGATCCATCTGCGCCAGCGGTAGCGCGTAGGTTCCGTCGTTATCGAGCGGATTCATCGTTGCGAGAACGATGAACGGATCGGGGAGCGCGTGGCTCTCCGGCCCAATCGTTACTTGCCGTTCTTGCATTGCCTCAAGCAGCGCGCTCTGCACCTTTGCCGGAGCGCGATTGATCTCGTCGGCCAAGACGATATTGGCGACGATCGGCCCGAGAACGGTGTCGAAGCGCGCGCTCTGCTGATCGAAGATGCGCGTCCCGACGATATCGGCCGGCAAGAGGTCGGGGGTGAATTGAATGCGTTTGAAGGTTGCATCCAACGAGGCTGCAAGCGCGCGACAGGCGAGCGTCTTGGCGATTCCCGGCGGTCCCTCCAACAACGCGTGTCCATCGGCGATCGCCGCCAATAAAAGCCCTTCGATCGCCGCATCTTGCCCGACGATGCTCGCCTTGAGCGCTCTTTCAACATCCTGTGGAGTCGCAGTCATTCCCTCACCTCCGCAAACGCTCGAATGCACGATTGAATGGCGCTCGGTAGATCCTCATCGGTGGTAAACGCCGCGCGCTCGAGCGCGCGGAGAAGCGGAACGAGATCGAGATCGAAATCCGGCAGGCGCGCGAGTACGTCGGCGAGCGTCTCGTGCGCCGATGCTCCAACGAGCGCGCGAACGGCCACGCGTACCGAACGTACGACGGAGCGCGTCTGTTCCGCCCGCAGTACGAGCGCCGCATCGCGCAGGCGTTCGTTGCGCGTCTGCGTCGGCCCCGGTTCGGGTTGGAGCGGCACCGGCACCGAGGGCGCCACGATCTCCGGCCTCCGGCGACGACGGAGCAGCAGATACACCGTCGCGACCGCCACGGCGAGCACCAGCGCGACGACGCCCACGATGAAGAGCGCGATCCGCGCGAGGACGGGGCGGAGCGTTTCGAACACGCCGCCGGCGCTCGCAAAGGGCCGCAGCAGCCTACCGCGCACCACGATGCGAAGCGGATTACTCGAATACTGCTCCGCCTGTCCCGTTCGCGCGTCGACCGCGTCGAGTGTCGCCGGAGCAAGATCGATCGTGCCCGCGCGATTCGCGCGCACCTGGAGGGTCTCGCGATAGGTACTCGTTCCGCGAGCGTGCGCGATCGTGCGTTCGTCACCACGCAACGCAAGCTGCGAGAGAATCGGCAGCGTCACGTTGTCGATCCGCCGCACGTATCCACGGACGACGAGCACGATGCGGAGAGAAAATTGGCGCCCGACTTTCGGAGAGACGGGCTTGGCGGAGAGCGTAAAGCGCTCGACCGTTAAACGCGGTAGATTTTGCGCGCGCACGCTTTGCGTTGAGAGCAAAGCGCAGAGCGCTGCAAGAGCGAACGGAAACGCTACGCGAGCGAGCGAGCGCGATCGAGCCACGTTGCGAAGAGCCGACGCGCATCCCGCGGCCCCGGCGATGCCTCGGGATGGAACTGCACCGCTTCGATCGGTAAGCGCCGATGCGCGAATCCTTCGTTCGTGCCGTCGTTGAGGTTCGTCATCGTCGCTTCGAGTTCGTCGGGAAGCGATGCGGCGTCGACGGCATAGCCATGGTTATGCGCGGTGATGATGACTTCGTTGCGACGCAAATCTTTCACCGGTTGATTGCCGCCGCGATGTCCGTAGGGCAACTTATAGGTGCGCGCACCGTACGCCAACGCGAGCAACTGATGTCCGAGACAGATTCCGTAGAGCGGAACTTTCCCCAAAAGACTCCGTAAAGTTTCAATCGTCCCAACGAGATCGGTCGGATCGCCGGGCCCCGGTGATACCAGCACCATCGCGGGATCGTTCGCAAGAATCTGTTCGGCGGAGGCGTCGAAAGGAACGACGGTGACCTCTGCGCCTAACGCGGCGAGATCGTGCAGGATCGCGCGCTTCACGCCGCAGTCGACGAGCGTCACCCGCGTTCCGCCGCGAAGCCCTTCGACGTGCGCGCTTCGCGCGGCGACACCCGGAACCAACTCCTTGGTCGTCGCAATGCGCACGAACTCCGCCAAACGTCGCTCGGCTTCGGCGATCTCTTCGGCGCCGACGGCGAGTGCGGCCCAGATCGTGCCGTGTTCGCGCAGCGCGATCGTGATCGCGCGCGTATCGGCATCGACCATCGTCGGAATGCGCTGCCGATCGAGCCACGCCGGGAGCGTCTCTTTCGAAAGATAGTGCGATGGGTGGTAGGAGATCCGTTTGACGATCGCACCGGCAACGCAGGCGCGCCCGTACTGGGCGGCGCTTCCGCTGATGCCGTAGTTGCCGATCATCGGATAGGTAAAGGTCAGCAGTTGCCCCGCATAGGACGGGTCGGTGAGCGCTTCTTCGTAGCCGGTCATGCCGGTATAAAAAACCGCCTCGCCGAGGGCGATTCCGGTCACTGCGAGCCCAACGCCCTCGAAGCGCGAACCATCGGCGAGAAAGAGAGCGGCGGGATGAGGCATCGGCGCAGAGGGTTTTGCATATCGAGGCGCGATCCCTCGGCAATAATGGATTGGCACTTTACCGCGACGGCATTCGCGACCGCATTCACCATCGTCGATCCGCTGGGAATGATTCCGTTCACCATGGCGACGACCGCTCATTTGCCGCAGGACCGGCGGGGGCGCATCGTCGACCAGGCGGTCCTCGTCGCAGCGATCGTTATGGCGGCGATGGGGCTCGTCGGCCCGGTCGTGCTTGCCTACCTCGGGATCACGCTTCCGGCCTTCACGATCGCCGGCGGCATGCTGCTCTTCCTCATCGCCATCGATATGCTCTTCGCTCGCCCACCGGGCACGCGGCGAACCGAGGACGAGGAGCGCGAGGCAAGCGCAGCGGAGAACCCGGCCGTCTTCCCGCTCGCGATTCCGATGATCGCCGGCCCCGGAACGCTGGCGACGGTGCTGCTCCTCGTCAGCCTCGCTGCGGGTTCGCCGGCGCGGATCCTAGCGACGATCCTCGCCTACGCCGCCGCGCTCGTCGTCACGTGGCTCTGCATGCGAGGTGCGGCTCGCTTCCTCCACCGCATCGGTACGACCGGCATCCACGTCGTTTCGCGCGTGCTCGGGATCGTACTCGCAGCGCTCGCCGTACAGTTCGTTATTAACGGCCTTTTACAGACGCCGCTCTTTCACCACTAGCGCGCGGCTGCTTCCGCTCGATAAGCGATACGCCCCGCAACGACGGTCGCTTCGATGCACCGCGGCAGCTCCCAACCCTCAAACGGCGTCGTGTGTCCTTTCGAAGCGAAATTCGCGCCGACGACGCGCCACGGACGCTCGGAGAACATCGTGAGATCGGCCGGCGCTCCGACGGCGAGCGAGCCACCGGGAAGGCCGAGCAACTCGGCAGGCCGCGTGCTGCAGAGCGCGACGAAATCACTCATCGGCAGATCGGGGAGCGCGCGCGCATATGCCCCGACCGCGACCTCGAGCCCGCTAAAACCGACCGCCGCGCAGCCGAGATCGCCGCGCTTCTCTTCGTCGGTATGCGGCGCATGATCGCTGGCAAAAAAATCGATGCTCCCGCGACGAACGGCGTCGCGAAGCGCGCGCGCGTCGGCAGCGGTTCGGAGCGGCGGATTCACTTTCGCGCGCGCGCCGAGTTCTTCGACCGCTTCATCGGTCAGCAAAAGATGATGCGGTGTCACTTCACAGGTGATACGCCCCTTGCGCTCGCGGGCCCATGCAACGAGTTCCAAGCTCCGCGCGGTGGAGATGTGCGCGACGTGCAGACGCGCTTGCACCTCGAGCGCGAGAACGATATCCCGCGCAACGATACTCTCTTCTGCCGATGCCGGGCTTCCCGTGACACCGAGCCGCTGCGAGACGATGCCGTCATTCATCACGCCCTCACCTTTGAGCGCGGCATCTTCGGAATGCGCGATCGCGAGGCGGTCGAGCGCGGCGAGTGCGTGCAGCACCTCCCGCATCACGCGTGCATCGGCAACCGTGCTGCCGTCATCGGAGAACGCCACCGCTCCGGCAGCAATGAGCGATGCGTAATCGAGCGGCTCGCGACCCGCGCGCGCACGCGTCATCGCCGCAATTGGAAAGATTCGCGCATGAATACCGCGCTCGGGGCTCGGTTGCGCAAACGCCACCCGCGCAAGCAGCCCACCCTCGTCGAGTGCCGGTTCCGTATTCGGCATGGCGCAGACGGCGGTAAAACCTCCGCGCACCGCAGCCGCACTCCCCGACGCGAGCGTCTCCTTCGCTTCGAATCCCGGCTCCCGTAAGTGCACGTGCGCGTCGATAAATCCCGGCGCAACGACCCATCCTGCGGCCTCGACGACCTCCTCACCGGACTGCGCGCGCAGATGTTCGCCGATCTCGACGATCCGGTCGCCCTGCAGACGGAGATCGCGCAAGGCATCGATGCGGTGGCGTGGATCGACGATGCGGCCCCCTCGTACGAGCATGCCTTACCAGCCGTGAACGATACGGTGCAACAGCGCGGCGCGAACGAGTACGCCGTTGCGCACCTGTTCGCGGTAGCGCCAACGCGCGTCGAGCGTTACGTCGTCGACGATCTCTACTCCACGATTGTAGGGACCGGGGTGGAGAATCGGCGCGCGCGCCCCAAGGAGCCGCAAGCGTTCGGTATTGAGTTGGTACGCGGTGATATAGGCGGCGTCATCGATCGGCATCTTCTCGAATCGCTCGTGCTGCACGCGCAGCATAACGAGCGCGTCGAGCTTCGGAAGCGCGGCGTCGAAATCGCGGAGGATCTCCACGCCCGCTGGCACGTCTCGGCGATCGAGAAAGCACTCCGGACCGATCGCGCGCACCTGCGCACCGCTGCGAAGCAGAAGGCGCATTGAGGAATGCGCGACCCGACTGTGCCGAATATCGCCGACGAACGCGATCTGGGCGCCGCTCAATTCACCGAGAATATCGCGCAACGTAAAGGCATCGAGCAGCGCTTGCGTCGGATGTGCGTTGGTTCCGTCGCCGGCGTTAATGGTGCAACCTTCGAACGCGGCGCCGAGTTCGGCGACCGCGCCGACGAGGGGATGGCGCGCGACGAGAATATCGATGCCTAACGCACGCAGCGTTACCGCGGTATCGTCGAGCCGTTCGCCCTTCGTCGCGAGACTGAGCTGTGCAGGTGTGAGATTGATGACATTCCCGCCCAGACGCATCTGCGCGCACTGAAACGAAACATGCGTCCGCGTACTCTGTTCGAAGAAGAGATTCGCGCAGAATATGCCTTCGAGCGAACGTGGTGCCGGGCGCTGCGAAAACTCTTGCGCGAGCGCAAAAATGGAATCGATCTCTTCGTTGGTGAGATCGTCGATATCGAAAAGATTACGCGTCGGGATCAAGCAACAAGACCTCGTCGGTCGGCGAAGGCGTCGCGGCGAGCGTCACGACGACGCGCTCGCGACGGCTGGTGGGAATGCGTCGCCCGACGTAATCGCCCTGTACCGGCAATTCGCGCAGCCCGCGATCGACCAAGACGCAGAGCCGGATCGCCGAGGGTCGGCCGAGATCGATGAGCGCATCGAGAGCGCTGCGCACGGTCCGTCCGGTAAAGAGCACATCGTCGACGATAACGATCGAGCGCCCATCGACGGCATCGGGGATCTGCGATTCGGGAAGCGCGTGAACCACGTTGTCGTCGCGATAGAGATTCACATTGAGATAGCCGATCGTCGGAGCGATCCCCTCGATCCGTTCGATATGCGCTGCGAGCCGTTGCGCGAGCGCCTCGCCGCCCCGGCGAATGCCGAAGAGTTCGACGCCCCTGCGTGCATCCTCGGGCTCCAAAATTTCGTGCGCGAGCCGTGCGATCATACGCTCGATCTCCTCGGCTCCGATGAGTTGTCGGCTGCGTGCGCTCATGAGCCTGCCTCCATCGCCGCGAGCGCATCCCGCGCACGCTGCAGTTCGCTACGATAACCGTCGAGTTTCGCTCGCTCGGCGTTGACGACCTCGGCGGCGGCTCGCGCCACGAAGGACTCGTTCCCCAGTTTCTTCTCCGAACGCGCGACCTCGCCTACAAGGCGCTCGACTTCGCGTCGATAGCGTTCCTGCATCAATTCGCGCGGAGCCTCAACGCTCACCGCGTCAAGTGCCGCCGCGGCATCTCCTGCGACCTCATCGCTTGTAATCTCGCGCGCCGCTCCGAAGTGCAGTACGAGCGCCCGGAGATCCTCGCGAAGATTGCGCGGCACGTTCACCTCGGCGTTCCCGCGCGGCGGCAAGCCATAGGTGACTCGTTCGTTGCGCAAGCGCTCGATGCAGCGTTGCAATGCCTCAAATTCCGCGACCGCCGCTGCATCCTCCGCGCATTCGAAGGGGTCAGGCCATCCCGCGGTAACGACGCTCTCGCCGTCGTGCGGCAACGCTTGCCAGACCTCTTCGGTGATGAACGGCGCGATCGGATGCAACAAACGCATCGACGCGTTGAGCGCGTAGGAGAGCACCGCGGCCCGCGTCGTCCGTGCCTCCGGCATCTTCGTTGCTTCGATATACCAATCGCAGAGTTCGTACCAGATGAAGCGCCACAGCGTCTCGACGGCATTCCCAAAATCGAATCCGTCGAAGAGTTCGCTCGTTCTCTCGATCGTCGCGCGCAGGCGGGCGACGATCCAACGATCCGCGAGCGTCCGTTGCGAAGGCGGTGGAAGCTGCATTGCTCCCGGCAATCCCTCGGGAAGTGCGCGGGCGTAACGGAGCGCGTTCCAAATTTTATTATTGAAGTTGCGGCCTTCTTCACAGCGCGATTCTTGGAAGCGAATCTCCTGTCCCTCGAGGCGCATCTGTCGGAGAATGCCGAGACGGAATGCATCGGCGCCGTACTTCTCGACGAGATCCATCGGATCGATCGCATTCCCGAGCGATTTACTCATCTTGCGACCCTGCGCATCGAAGACCAACGGCGTTACGAAGACGGTCGGGAAGGGCAGACGGTCGAGCAGGTGGAGCCCCATCATCACCATCCGCGCAACCCAGAGAAAAATAATCTCTCCACCGGTGATGAGGACGCTGGTCGGATACCAATGCGCCAACTCCGGCGTCTGCGCGGGCCAACCTAATATCGAGAACGGCCAAAGTCCGCTGCTAAACCAGGTATCGAGGGTATCGGGATCGCGCGTGAGCGACGCACCGCCATGCTCGCGTTGTGCGATATCGCGTGCTTCTTCTTCGTCATGCGCGACGACGATCGCGCCATCGGGTGTGTACCAAACCGGGAGTCGATGCCCCCACCAAACCTGCCGCGAAATATTCCAATCGCGAATCTGTTCGAGCCATTGCTCGTAGGTGCGGCCGTAGCGCTCGGGAACGAAGCGCAGCCGCCCGTCGCGATATGCCGCGAGCGCCGGTTCGGCCAGGCTCTCCATGCGAACGAACCACTGGAGCGAGAGCATCGGCTCGACGATCTCTCCGCTCCGTTCGCTGCGGGCGATCGCCATGCGATGCGGCCGCTCCTCAAGCAATGCACCCGAGGCACGAAGATCGGCGAGAATTCGTTCGCGTGCTTCGAAACGGTCGAGCCCGCGATAGGGGCCGACATCGATCTCGGTATCGGAGATCCGCGCGGAGAGATCGAAGATCGAAGGCATCGGAAGATCGTGGCGGCGCCCGATCTCGTAATCGACGGCATCGTGCGCCGGCGTCACTTTGACGGCACCGGTACCGAACTCCGGCTCGACCGCTTCATCGGCGATAACCGGAATCGCGCGTCCCGTCAGCGGCATCACCACCGAGGTACCGATCGTGGCGGCGTAGCGTTCGTCGCGCGGGTGTACCGCGATCGCGACATCGCCGAGCATCGTTTCCGGGCGCGTCGTTGCGACGACGATACCGTCGCCGCCGTCGAGCGCGCGATAGCGAACGAACCAGAGTTTTGCATCGCACTCTTCGCGATCGATCTCCGCATCGGAGAGCGTCGTCTGCGATTTCGGATCCCAATGGATCAGCCGCTTCCCGCGATAGATCAGCCCTTCTCGATAGAGACGAACGAATGCACTGCAGACGGCCGCCGAGAGCCCGTCATCCATCGTGAAGCGCGAACGCTCCCAATCAGGGCCGAAGCCGAGCGTCCGGAATTGCTGCTCGATCGTTCCGCCGTACTCGCGCGCCCATTCCCATGCCCGCTCGAGATATTTCGCGCGACCGAGCGATTCGCGGCTCTCACCGCTCTTGGCAAGCTCGCGCACCAGCACCGACTCGGTTGCGATCGCCGCATGATCGGTGCCGGGTAACCAATCGGCGTTATTCCCCAACATGCGATGGTAGCGCGTGAGAATATCCATCGGCGTATAGGTCGAACCATGCCCTAAATGCGCGCGACCGGTAACGTTGGGCGGCGGCATCGCAATGATAAAGGGCGGCCGCGCGGGGTCGGGCTCTTCGTGGAAGAGGCCCTTCTGCTCCCACCATGCATAACGTGCCTGCTCCACACACGCGGGATCGTAGCTCGCCGGTAATTCCTCGTTCTTCATCACCATTCTATAATACGCCCTGGGTGAGCATCTCTTCGAGCGAACGATTGCGCCCTTCGACTCCATACCGCAGCCACCACAGCAACGCGATCGATCCGGCGGCGAAGATCACCGCCATTGCAACGAAGACCGGCGCTACTCCGGCACGAGCGAAGAGCGCGTAGAACGCGAGCGGCGCAACGATTGCACCGACGCGACCGACGGCAACCGAGAGACCGATGCCCGTTGCCCGCAGGTGGGTCGGGAAGAGTTCGCTCGTGATCACGTAGGCTCCCGATCCCACCCATGCGCTGAAAACGCTGAAGACCGCATACGAAAAGACGAAGTGCAATGCATCCCCGAGTCCGTACGCCAACGCGAGCGAACCGAGCGACGCAATCGTAAATCCGAGCAACATCGTCGGACGCCGCCCCCAGCGATCCATGAGCAGCGAAGAAACGATCTGTCCGGTGAGGCCGCAGACCGCGCCGAGGAGATAGAGCAACGGAATCTGTTGCCCGTGCATGCCGACGGCGGGAAAGATCGCTAAACCGGCGATGGAGAGAATGCCGTAGTACGGCATCACCTGCGCGAGATTGACCACGAAGGCAAAGAGCAATCGCCGCGGCGTCGCTTGAAAGAGCTCGGCGATCTGCGCGAAATATCCCGTCGGCGGCACGAGCGGGGTAAATTCGATCGGGAGATCCGGGTCGACGACCGCTTCTACGCCGCTCGCTGCTTCGACGACCGCAACGATATCGCGAGCCTCCGCAACTCTTCCACGGGCGAGCAGCCAGCGCGGAGATTCCGGCACGAAGCGTCGGACCAGGAGAACGCCGACGGCGAGCAACGCACCGAACCAAAAGACGAGTCGCCAGGTTGCGCCGGCGGCATTTCCTAAGGCATAGAGCGCGATTCCCGAAGCGGCAATCACGCCGACATTCCACGACGCGTTGATCAGCCCGTCGGTCCGCCCGCGAACGCGCGCCGGAACGAATTCATCGATCGCGCAATTGATTGCCGAGAACTCGCCGCCGATGCCGATACCGGTGAGGAAACGAAAGATCACCAACGAGAAGTAATTCCACGAAAACCCCGTCAGGATTGTCGCGGCGGCATAGATTGCGAGAGTGACCATAAAGAGACGTTTCCGCCCGAGTCGGTCGGCAAGCTCGCCGAAGACCAGCGCGCCGACGAGCATGCCGATCGTGTAAATCGGGTTGACCCAGGCAGCGAGACTCGCCTGAAAATGCAGATGCGCGGCGATACTGGGGAGTACCGGCCCCACGATCGCGGTCTCGAAGCCGTCGAGTACCCATGCGATCCCAAGTGCGACGGCGATGCGGGTATGCATCGGCGACCATGCGAGCGAATCGAGGCGCGACAGCAGCGTCGGTTTCGAAGGCGACGACGCGACGGTTGTGGTGGGCACGGCGCGCACTGTTGTCTGCGCGCGCGGGAATCGCCTGCAGGCAGGGGCGTCGACGCGCGCGAAGCGCGCAGCGATGCGTACGCCGACGATTCTCCTCACCAACGATGACGGCGTCGCTTCGCCCGGTATCCACGCGCTCGCTCGCGAACTCGCCGAGCTCGCGCTGATCGTCGTCGTCGCACCCGACGGCAACCGTAGCGGCGTGAGCCATGCGATCACCACCGACGATTCGGTCGGCGTCACACCGTACGAGGGCATCGCGGGCGTGCGCGCCTACGCCTGCACCGGAACGCCCGCCGACTGTGCCGTCATCGGCATCGGCGAGCTCTGCGAGAGGCGCCCGGATCTCGTCATCAGCGGGATCAACAACGGCCCCAACCTTGCCGACGACGTGAACTACTCCGGGACGGTCGCCGGAGCCGTCGAAGCGGTGCTCCTCGGCGTCCGCGCGCTCGCCGTCTCCCTCGCGAGCGATCCCGACGACCTAACCGAGGCGCGTCACTGGGAGAGCGCCGCAGCGCAGATACGCACGATTCTTCCCTATGCACTCGCCGAGCTTCCACCGGAACGGTACTGGAACGTCAACGTCCCGAATCTTCCGCCGGAACAGTTGCTCGGCCGCCGCTTTACCTCGCTCGGGCGCAAACGCTACGGCGAAGCGATCTCGCGCGTCGACGAACGGCGCGATGCGCGCTACTACCGCGTCTGGAATCTTCCCGGCCGCGGCGATAGCGAAGACCCGGCAAGCGATATCGGAGCGGTCATGCAAGGCTACGTCAGCATTACACCGATCGCCATCGACCGCACCGACCGTGACGAATTGAACCGTTTGCGACTTTCCGCTGTTCAAGGGGCATGAAACCGCATTTTACCCCCGGCGAGCCTGCCTCGCTCGAGCTTTTTCCGCAGCCGATCGAGCTCCCCGCCCTCGTCATCTGGCCGCGCCACACCGGTTGAACGTTCTTCGGCGAGCCGCTCGCGCAGTTGCGTGAGTTCACCCAGAGCCATCCCGACGAACACGTCTATATCGTCGTCGCGGCCGATGAAGCGACGACGCGCTCGCTCTGCACGCCGTACGGCGTCGCCGACGCCTGCATCGCCGACCCAAACCGCGAGACGCATCGCGCCGCAAAACTTCGCCCGGCCTCACTGCTCTCGTTTTTCTCGCGCGAAATGATCGCGCGTGCGCGCGAAAATCATCGTGCGGGCTTTCGGCAGAATTGGGGGAAATCGCGGATCGACGATCTCGGACGCGTTCCCGGTGCGATGCGGATCGATGCGCGCGGAACGGTGAGCTGGATCTTTCGCGGAAAACACGCGGGCGATCTTCCGCCGGTGGCGGAGCTCATCGCTCGCTAGCCGAGGCTCTTAGGCCGGCATCTCTTTCTGACGATCGCCGTAGATCAGCGTCGGCTGTTCGCGTTTTTCGACCACGTCTTTATTGACGACGCACTTCTTCACCCCGACCAGCGAGGGTAGATCGTACATCACATCGAGCATGATCTCTTCGAGAATCGAACGCAGACCGCGCGCTCCGGTCTTGCGACCCTGCGCTTTCGCGGCAATCGAAACGAGCGCGTCTTTCGTGAACTGCAGATCGACACCGTCCATCGCAAGGATGCGCTGAAACTGTTTGACCAGTGCGTTACGCGGTTCGGTGAGGATCCGACGCAGGGTGAGATCGTCGAGCGCATCGAGCGTCACGACGATCGGCAGGCGTCCGATAAATTCGGGAATAAGGCCGAACTTCAGCAAATCTTCAGGGAGGAGCTGCGCGAGCATTTTGCTCGCGCGCGCGACGCGCTTGCTCTCCGGGTTCGCCCGGAAGCCCATGTTATTTGCAGCGATGCGCGATTCGACGATGCGTTCTAAACCGTCGAATGCACCTCCGCAGATAAAGAGTACGTTCGTCGTGTCGATCTGAATAAATTCCTGATGCGGATGCTTGCGCCCGCCCTGCGGCGGCACGTTCGCCGTCGTGCCTTCGAGAATTTTCAGCAGCGCTTGCTGAACGCCCTCGCCGGAGACGTCGCGCGTGATCGACGGATTCTCGCTCTTGCGCGCGATCTTGTCGATCTCGTCGATATAGATGATCCCGCGCTCGGCGCGTTTGACATCGTAATCGGCGGCTTGGATGAGCTTCAGGAGAATATTCTCGACATCTTCGCCGACATACCCGGCCTCGGTGAGCGAGGTCGCATCGGCCATCGCTAACGGAACGTCGAGAATTTTCGCCAGCGTCTGCGCGAGGTAGGTTTTCCCGGATCCCGTCGGCCCGACGAGCAAAATATTCGACTTCTGCAGTTCGACGTCGTCGCTACCGCTTCCGACCGGGCCGGCGTTGATGCGTTTATAATGATTGTAGACCGCAACGGCGAGCGCTTTCTTCGCGCGGTCTTGCCCGATCACATAGGTATCGAGAATCTGATTGATCTCGCGCGGTTTCGGGAGGGTGCGCAGGCGTGCGCTATCATCGGCAGCCTTATAGAGCTCCTCTTCGATGATCTCGTTGCAGAGTTCGATGCATTCGTCGCAGATATAGACGCCGGGGCCGGCGATCAATTTGCGCACATTCTCCTGCGATTTGCCGCAGAAGCTGCACTTGAGTTGCCCTTTTTCATCCCCGAATCGAAACATGGCGGCGGGAGCCTCCCTGGGCTACGGTGCCGGAGACGGCATCGAGCTACGGTCTTCGATGA
>JAJXVC010000129.1 GCA_021782295.1 bacterium
CGTCGTCTTTGAGGAAAAACTCGGTGACCCGCGGAACCAAAATCGATCCGCGTTGGAGACCCGCATGTCGACGCGCGAACGAACCTGCCGCTACGCCGCGGACGACGACCTCGAGCGGAATCATCGAACAACGACGCACCAACATTTCGTTGTCGTCGTCGTCTTCGCCGCC
Organism: bacterium; assembly: GCA_021782295.1. Next base: position 173 of record JAJXVC010000129.1, read on the forward strand.
GTTGAGAAAATGCGTCGGAAGGCCGCAGAGATTGAGGAGCCGGAAGACGCGCGAGGTCGTTTGCGCGGCGAGCCGCCCTTTCCCGGCGATCTCGTCGCGCCGAGCGCCGTCGCCGGCGGTAATTGCGTCACCTTGAGCGACGACGAGCTGGTCGGGAGAGCTCGGCACCTCGTAGAGAATTTTCGTTTTTCCGCGAGCGATCTCGATGCCTTTATCCACGTTGTTCCTCCGCGGGGCGATGTGCGACAATTCGCTGTTCCGGGAATTTCGGCAGTTCTTCGATCTGCTCGGCAACCATACGCGCGCGGCGAGCCGCAAGGCCGACGTGCCCCGTTGGGTCGAGCGAACGGCGAATCTCCGCAGGGTCGATGAACTCCGTGAGCGATCGATCTCCCGCAAGCAGCGTCGCCAACGGATTATCCTCGCCTCGAGCGAGCGCATCCCACGCTTCCATCGCGCGTCCACGAAGTGTTTCGTGCAGTTCCTGACGATCGCCGCCGACGCGAGCCGCCTCCATCATCACGCGTTCGGTTCCGGCGAACGGCCCGTAGGTGCGGACGTTTTGCGCGATCCGTCGTTCGTCGATGCGTAGCCCACGAACCACTTTCAACGCGAGCGAGAGAATTTCGTCGACGCAGAGTAGAGCTTCGGGAATCGTCGTGCGTCGATTCGCGCTATCGTCGAGCGTGCGCTCGAGATAGTTCGTCGCTGCGTTCTGCCAGGCGACATCGGCGTAGGCGGGCAACAGCCGCGCCAGCGAGTCGATGCGCTCGCAGAGAATCGGATTCCGTTTGAACGGCATCGCGCTGCTGCCGACCTGCGCGCTCCCGAAGGGCTCGGCGAGTTCACCGAACGGCGGAGCGCTAAGGATCCGAATGTCGGCTGCGAATTTCGAGAGCGAGGTGCCGATGCCGGCGAGCGCACTCAATAAGAGATAATCGAGTTTCCGCGTGTAGGTCTGCGTGCTCGCTGCGCGTGCCTCGAGGCCGAAATGTTCGAGGACATCGCGCTCGAGTTCGATCGATGCGCCGCCGCCGAGTAATTGTTCGTAGGATGCCGAGGTGCCGACCGCTCCGCGCATTCCTTTGGTTGTCATCTGCGCGAAGACGTGGCGAAGGTTGGCATCGTCGATGAGCAGATCTTGCGCGTAAATCGCAAAGCGATATCCCAGCGTCGTCGGTTCTGCGGGCTGCAGATGCGTGAACGCCATGCAGAGGCGATCCGCCTGCGAAAGAATTCGTTCGCCGAATGCAGAGAGCAGTTCGCGCAAATGCTCGCCGAGCATCGAGAGGGCGCGCCGAATACGATAGGTCTCGACAGTATCTTCGATATCCATCGAAGTCGCGCCGAGATGCAGTTTGCCGCCGCCGATGCGCGCCTGCGACGCATACACGCGAATCTCGGCCATCAGATCGTGATGAATCGAGCGCTCGATCTCGAGCGCCGCTTCGATATCGATCTCGTCGGCATGCGCGCGGAGGTCGGCGAGCTCGGCCTCGCTGACGAGGCCATGCTTTGATTCGGCCTGCGCTAAGGCGATCCAAACCTCGCGCCACAGCCGCCGCCGCGTTCGCTCCGAGAAGAGCGAGCGCACGTCCTTGCGACCGTACCTCCAAGAGAACGGCGATGCATAACTGGAGTGATCCATGGGTGCTCGCCGCTTTTCGCTTCGCGCGTAGCCGCGGCCTCGTTTGCGGGGCGTGTTTTCTGGGCTCGCGCCGCCGTTCAACGCAGGGCGAGTTCGAGGCTGGTCCGCTCGACGAGGAGGCGGATATCCTCGAGGTCGCCGCCGGCCCGCCCGGTCACGATGCTCTCGATCCCGCGCAGGGCCCGCTCGTAGCCTGCCCGCGCCCGCACCTCGCCGATCCGACGAGCGATCGGCCGCAGCGCCCTCTCGCGCCAGGCCATCCGCGCGGGCAGGGTGCCGCCGGGGCGTGCCATCTCCCAAAGCATCGCATATTCATTGGCGAGCGCGGAGAGCAGCGGCATCGCCGCGTTCCGCGGGTCGTGCTCGAAACAATCGCCGAGGATCGAGAACGCTTCGGCGACCCGCCCCTCGACCAGCGCCCCGGCGAAGCGATAGGGCTTCGGGTCGTCGACGGCAAGGCTCTCCTCCTCGAGATCGGCGAGCGAGATCTTCCGCCCCAGCAACGCAAGCTTTCCGAGGTCGTTGCGGATGCTTGCGAGATCGCTCTCGGTGCGAGAGAGGTGCGCGAGCACCTGTCGCTCGGCCTCGACCCCGGCAGCAGCAAGCTCCTCGGCCACGAAGCGCGCTCGAATCTCCTCGTTGACCGTGCAGTCGATACGCGTTGCGCTGCGCCCTAATTGCGAGCCGATCGATGCGGGGCGCACCGAGCGCGGCGCGAGCAGATCGCAGATCACCAGCAGATTCTCGCTCTCGCCCGAGCGCTGCGCGAGTTCGACCAGCGCGCGCCGCGCAGCCGCCTTCGCGCTCTGCACCTCGTTCACCAGAACGACCCTGCGGGCGGCGAGGAAGGGCATCGCTGAGATCGCTTCTTCAATCTGCGCGCAATCGTCGACGCTTTCGAAGATGACGCTGCTATAGTTCAGCGCGCGAACATCTTCGGCGAGCTCGCGGGCGAGAATTGCATCGCGCACGCGCTCGGCAAGGAACCGGTCGGTCCCTTCAATGACGACGATCGCCCCAAGTTTCGGACTCCCGTCGAGAAAATCGTAGGCCTTCATGCGCGGCTGCTCTCGCGGTGCAGCAGCGTCGACCATTGCGGGCGACCAGCGAGCCCAGCGATGCTCTCGGCATACGGCGGGCGCAGCACGCCGTACTCGGTTACGAACGCTGCGACGAGGTGCCCCGGCGTGACGTCGAAGGCCGGGTTGAAGACCGCCGCGCCCTCGGGGGCGACGAGCCGTCCGCCAATTGAGGTTACCTCTTCGGGCGCTCGTTCTTCAATGGGAATCTCGGCGCCGGAGGCGAGCGTAAAATCGAATGTCGAGCGCGGCGCGGCGACATAGAACGGTATGTGGTGATGCGCCGCGAGTATCGCAAGATTGTAGGTACCGATTTTATTTGCCGTATCGCCGTTGCAGGCGATGCGATCCGCGCCGACGATAACCGCATCGACACGACCGCGCGCCATGGCAATCGCCGCCGCCGCATCAACCTGCAGCGTCGCGTCGATACCGGCGCGTCGACACTCAAGATAGGTCAATCGCGCCCCTTGCAAGAGCGGGCGCGTTTCGTCGACGATCGCATGCGGCGCAAGCCCCGCTCGCTGCGCGGCGATCAAGACGCCGAGCGCCGTGCCATATCCGGCGGTCGCTAACGGCCCGGTATTGCAGTGCGTCAATACGCGCGCGCCCTTTGCGAACAGCGCGATGCCGTTTTCGCCGATCGCCGCATCGATCGAACGCTGCTCGGCGTAAATCGCGAGCGCCTCGGCAAGAATATCCTCCGCTGCGAGCACGCGGTCGACCGCCCAAGCAAGATTTACCGCGGTCGGTCGCGCGGTGCGCACCCTCATCGCAGCAGCGGCGAAGGCGTCGTCGTCGCGCTCGAGCGAGCGCAGCACGGCGATACCGTAGGCGGCAAAGACCCCGATGCAGGGTGCGCCGCGCACCGCGAGCGAGGCGATCGCCGCGACGATCTCGTCGCAGTTTTGCGCCGTTTCGTAACGAATCTCCGCCGGTAATAAGCGTTGATCGAGATACTGGAGGACGCCGTCGGCGAAACGGACGGGTTCGAGCGCCTCGTTCATAACGCGAGCAGCGACGCCGCCGCAAAAGCCGCGTCGTAGCCTTTATCACCGCGCGCAGGGTCGGCGCGCTCCTCTGCCTGAGCGAGTGTTTCAGTGGTGAGCACACCGAAGCCGACCGGCGCACCGGTGCGCAGTTGAACCTCCATCAAACCGCGCGCGCACTCTCCGGCGACGAAATCAAAATGCGGCGTCTCGCCGCGAATGACGACACCGAGGGCGACGACCGCGTCGGCTTCGCCGTCCTGCAATACTTTCAACGCCGCGAGCGGGAGCTCAAAACAACCGGGAACGTCAAAAAAACGTACGTCTTCATCGCGAACGCCGCAGTCGAGCAACGCGCGCTTCGTGCCGTCGACCATCTGCTCGGTGAGTTCGAAGTAAAAGCGTGCGACGATAACGGCAAAACGTTTGCCCGCGCACGACGGCACGGGCAAACGTCGAATGGTGGATCGGTCGCCGGCTTTCACGATGCGGGCGCGTTCTGAACCGATTCGTCGAAGAGATGCCCCAGCTTCGAACGCTTCGTCCCCATGTAGCGCCGGTTGAACGGCGTCGGCACCGTCTCCATTGGGACGCGCTCGACGATCTTGAGGCCGTAGCCCTCTAAGCCGAAAATCTTTCGCGGGTTGTTGGTGATGAGTTTCAGTTCTTTGATTCCAAGATCGACGAGAATTTGCGAGCCGATGCCGTAATCGCGTTTATCGACCGGCAACCCGAGCGCCAGATTCGCTTCCACCGTATCGGCACCGTTGTCCTGCAATTGGTAGGCGCGGAGTTTGTTGGCCAGCCCGATGCCGCGACCTTCTTGGCGCAGATAGAGCAGCACGCCGCGCCCGGCATCGGCGATCATCCGCATCGCGCCATCGCGCTGCGCGGCGCAGTCGCAACGGATCGAATGGAGTGCATCGCCGGTGAGGCATTCGCTGTGCACGCGAACGAGAAGATCTTTGCCGTCGCCGATCTCGCCCATCACCAACGCGATGTGCGTATTTTCGTCAACGGAGGTCTCGTAGGCAATACCGCTCCAAAGACCGTAGGTCGTCGGAAGCGAGAACTCGGCGACGCGCGTAACGAGTTGTTCGGTTTTCATTCGGTAAGCGATGAGCTCCCTTACAGTGACAAGCTTCATGCCGTGGTGATCGGCAAAAGCTCGTAACCCGTCACGCCGCTCCATCGTTCCATCTTCGGCCATGATTTCGCAGATAACACCCGCCGGAGCAAGGCCGGCAAGCCGAGCGAGATCGACGGAAGCCTCCGTCTGACCGGCCCGCACCAATACCCCGCCTTCGCGCGCGCGCAATGGAAACATATGTCCGGGACGGAGAAAATCCGCCGGCGCTGCGAGTGGATCGAGCAACTTCAGAATCGTCGCCGCGCGATCGTGCGCCGAGATTCCCGTCGTCGTCAGATCGCGCGCCTCGACCGAGACAGTAAAGGCGGTCTCATGAACGGCGGTATTGTCGCTCACCATCATCGGTATATCGAGTTCGTCGAGTCGCTCGCCGGTCATCGCAATGCAGATTAAACCACCCGCTTCTTTGCGCATGAAGTTGATCGCCTCGGGAGTAATTTTCTCGGCGGCGAGGACGAGGTCGCCCTCATTTTCGCGATCCTCGTCGTCGAGAACGACGACCATCTTCCCGGCGCGAATATCGGCGATCGCTTCCTCGATCGGGTCGGTGACCGACTCGCGCTCGACCTTCGGCACGGCGAGCTCGGGGAGGATGCGG
>JAJXVC010000130.1 GCA_021782295.1 bacterium
GCAAGGGCGAGCGCAAAGGGGAGCAAACGCGCCTCGGTCACGCCGAAAAACGTCGTGTAGAAGGTCCAGTTTGCGATATTGAAGGTGAAGCCGAGTGCGAACGCCATCAAAAATAGCGGCCCCGTGAGACGCCGCGGCACGCCGACGGCGAGCATCGTCGGGAGGACGATGGAGCCAACCATCACGATCGCTCCGAGCCCCGAGAGCGAGATGAAGAGTACGGCGGTGATCGCGCAGAGCACCAGCGCGAAGAGCAGCGGATTCTCGCCGCCATATTCGGCGGCGAGGTTCACGATGGCGCGCGCGATCCCGGTATCGATCGTGACGCGACCGAGCAAAGCTCCGAATATGACCGCGGCATAGGCCGGTGCAAGGACCGTGACTCCGCCCGAAAAAACCGCGCCGAGATGCGTCGCGGGGACGCCCGCTGCAATGCAGAGCGCGAGCGCCATCAAGGGAATCGCCAGCAGTGCAGGCAGCATGCGCCGCACCATGAGCGCAGCGCAGAGCGCGAAGACCGCGAGCATAAGCAGCGCGCTCATGGAATCCGTAAGACCGTATCGAGCGGCGGCAGAGTTCCGTGCGCGATGAAATCGTTATAGGTCGCCCGTTGAATGAGGTCGGCGCGACGAATCGACCGTTGCGCCGCCAGGTGATAGCGCTCGAGATTCGAGGCGAGGTGCCCCGGGCGGCTTTCGTTTTTCCACGCGCGCGCATAGAGCGGCGCGAGCCCTTCGTACCAATCGCGCAACTCCCAGAACCAGTATTTACACCACAAGAGATCGCGGAACGAGGGCCCGTTTTTTTCGCCGATATGCGCCCGCGCATCGCGATAGTAGTACCGAACTTCGTGCGCGATCTGGTAGGCTCGCGCGAGTACGTCGATGCGCCGCGCCGCCACGAACTCGGCAAACGCGGCGCCGCGATGTGCTCGTGGCGTATGCGTGAGCAGATGCTGTTCGACGCGTTCGGCCTCCAGCCGCACCGCCGAAAGGTCGATGCCCTTCATCGCGGATTGATTCTCCGGAAGAAACGGATCGCTCCAAAAGAGGCGATCGGTCCATTCATGCGGCGCTGCGTCGAGGCGATGCACCGCATCGGCGAGCGCGAGAATATCGCGCGCATAGCGCGGATCGTTGCTTGCGAAGAACGCATGCGGGAATGCACGTGCGAAGGTGCGCGGCGAAAGGTCGCGCGCATCCCACGCATCAGCGGCGGCATAGAGCACCGGATACCACGTCGTCGCATAGAGCGTCTCGCCGTCGTCGTGCCAAACGGTTTGGAAGAGGCCGAGCACATGCGCGGCCTTTCCTTCATCGATGAATCGGCGTTCGTTGGGAATCGCCGTATCGAGATCGGGAAAAATCTCGCTCCAATTGTTCGCTCCGGGTGCGACCATCTGTTGGAACCCGTCCTTCGCGACGAGATCGATGTACTTGGTAAACGAGCGATCGTTCCCGTAATGCCAGTTAATCAAGACGACGTTGCGCGGTAGCAGCGGCGCGATCGCCGGATCGGCCTCCACTCCATCGTCCCAGAGCATCGTGCGCGCACCCGAGGGCGCAATCGTTGCCGCGAGCGCATCGATATGGTCGGCGTAAACGCGCGCTTTGCCGAGTTTTTTCACCAGCGCCGCGCTCTGTCCGTCGCCGAGCATCGCGGTTTCATCCGAGCCGATGTGAAAAAACGGCGGATGCGGAACGACCGCGAGTTCCTGCCGAACTAAACGTTCGGCGTACGCGAGCCCCGCCGGGTTTGCAGGCGAGAGCAAAAATCCGTGCGGCAACTCGGCCATCGCCGCATAACGCTCGTATTTCAACGTGTTATGCATGTGCGCGAAGGTCTGTTGCTCCGGAATCAGCGCAACGTGAAATCGCGCCGCGTAGCGCGCAAGTTCGCCGAGTTGCTTCGGGGTAATACCGTCGAGCGGCGCCGGAAGCGGGTCGGTCGGGCTGACGAACGTATTTTCCATGTACGGCGAGTAGCCGTTCATCTTGAAGGCGGCAATGGTGCGGATTCGCCGACGAAAATACCGCATCGTCGGCAACGGCCCGCGCGAGACGTCGTCGGAGAGAATCCGCCACTGCAGCGCCGGTGCGTCGACGATGCGCACGCAGGGTACCACCGCATGCGTACCTCGGAGGCTCAGTAATTGGGCGAGCGTCGTCATCGCATAGAACGCGCCGGCGGCGTCCCCCGAAACGATCCGGGCGTCGCCGTTGCGGACCGTGAGCCGGTAGGCCTGCGCCGGCATCTTTTCGTGGATGAAGCGAATCGCGGGCGCTTTCGATACGCGAAGTGCCGCGAGTCTCAGGTGCGCGCGCCGACGATCGAGGATTTCGACGCCTCCGGGATCCGCTGCGGCCGCGATGCTCTCGGGCGCGCGCTCGGAGCGGCAGCGAATCGTGACGATGCTGCGCGGTCGAGGCAAGAGGGCCGGCGTTTGGCCCAGGGCGGCGCCCGTCGTGGCGAGCGCTAGCGCGAGGGTTCCGAGTACGCGAAGCATGCCCCGGCGGTTATCGCCAACGGGAGGCTTTCCTTTCAAAAAATAGCAGGCGAGCAGGTGCCTCCCGATGCCGAAGCGGAAGGTGCGAACGGTAAACGCTCACGTAGGGAGGATATCGACCGTGAAACGACTCGCCCTGCTGCTGGTCGCTCTCTCGCTTGTCTGCGCTCGCCCCGTTGGGGCTGCGACGATTAACCAGTTGCAAAACCTCCGCGGTAGCGTGTCCTACCAGCGTGGCGCCGGAAAACCGCAAGCCTTGCCGCAACGGACGGCGATTGCACTGAGCGACAACGACTACGCGCTCACCGGTGCAGGCAACTCACTTGCGGGAATCACGTTACCGGATAGCTCGCGCATCGAGATGGCCGCCGATACGCGCGTCCAGCTCTCGTATTTCCGCCAATCGCGGATCGCACACGCGAAGTTCCTCGTCTACCAGGGGAAGGTACGCTTCCGCATCGAGCATCCGCAGGGCGCACGTGCAGATTACGTCTTTCAGACGCCGAGCGCGCAGATGGCGGTCCGCGGAACTTTCGGCGACTTCCTTGTCTCGCCGACGAAACTCATCGTCAACGTGTACTCGGTCAGCAATCCGAAATTGCCGGTCGAGGTCACGTTCAAAAACGGGAAGAAAGTTTTTCTCGGTGCCGGACAGTCGCTGATCGCCACCTTCGCCGGAGCGCAGGCCGCCGTCACCGTCGGGAATATCAGTCGGCAATCGCTCTCGAATTTCTCGGAGTTCACGACGCCGAAGGGCGTTCCGGGGATCCTGAGTAGCAGCGGCGCAGGCAGTGCCGCCGCAACCACCACGACCGCCGCAGTCGTCGGCGGCACCGCGGCAGCGGCAGCGGCCAGCGGCTCGAAGGGCGGCAGCGCGCAGCCGACCGCACCACCGACCCCGACCGTCGTGATTCCGATCGGCAGCCTCAACTGCCCGAGCCCGCCACCCGGCGCTCCGGGAGTACCCGATGCCGCGCCCACGCCCTGCGGATCGCAGCCGATCGCACCACCGGGAAGGCCGCCGCTGAAGGGCGCGCTCGCCGTCGGCGCGTTCGTCGCGCTCGGTCTCGCCGGTCGTCGCATCAAGAAATGACGACATGAGAATCCTTGCACTTGTGTTGCTTGCGACGATTCCGCTCGTCGCAAGCGCGCAAGGAGGAAAGCTGCTGGAGAACAGACACGGCAGCGTTTCCTACCAACGCGCAGGTGCTCGGGCCGTTCCGCTCGCCGAGCGCGCAAACGTCAATCTCAGCGACGGCGACGAGGCGATTACCGGCGCGCGTTCGCTCGGCGCGGTGACCCTGCCGGATAGTACGCAAATCCTCATCGGGGCCTCGACACGCGTCCGACTCGCATTTTTCAACCAAGCCGAAGAGACGTCGGCGAAATTTATTGTCAAAGATGGGCGGATTCGTTTCGCCGTTCATCACCCACACGGCGCAAAAGCAAACTACCTTTTTTCAACGCCGACATCACAGATCGCCGTTCGTGGAACGCAAGGCGACATCGAAGTCGATGAGAGCGGAACGCTTCATCTCAACGTCTACGAACTCGGCAATCCCAATCTACCGGTCGTCGTCACCACCACCGGCGGGAAACGTTATCGCGTTGCGGCCGGCCAAGGCCTGGTAGCGCAGGTGGTCAACGGCGTGGTGCAGGTTCAGGTTGGGAAACTCACGCAAGCACTCGTCGATCGATTTACGGGCGATTTTGGGTTGCCGGCGAATTGGAACCAACTCAAGAACACGATCATTCAAAAGGCCGCAAACCAATTGCCGGCACCCCCGAGCCTACCGATTCCGATTCCGTTACCGCCGCGATAGCATACGACGAGCGCCATGAATGGATTGATCGCGCTGCTGACGCTTTCGCTGTTGCTCGCCGCGGCGCTTGCGTTTTATGCCGTCACCATTTTACGGCGCTATCTCGCCGAACGCGACGAACACCGCCGCGTCCGCGCGCTCTTCACGCGGTACGTCCCCCCTCCGGTCGTTGAAGAATTGCTCGCACGGAAAGATCCGCGCCTTTTTGAAGCGCGCCAGTACTATGCAACGATTCTTTCGTGCCGCATCCGCAATTTTGCGCTCGTCGCCGAAGAGCTCAGCGCCGAAGAAACGCTTGCGTATCTTAATGAATTCTATGCCGTCATCGGAAAAGCGGTGCAACGGCACCGGGGTATTATCGAAAGCCTCCGCGGCGAAACGGTAACGGCGGTGTTCGGTGTTTTGGTCGAAGAGCATTTTCAAGAAGAACGCGCGTTGCGCGCCGCTCTCGATATCGCCCGCATGATGAAGGCGATGGAAGCGCAATGGAGTTCGCAGGGGCGCAAAATCTTACACGTCGGCATCGGCGTGAACTCGGGAACGATCGTCGCGGGCGATACGGGCTACCAACAACGGCGCGAATTCGCAATCGTCGGCAACCCGGCACAAGTGGCGGCGAGCCTGGAAGGTGCTTCTGAGGAGCTCAACGCCGGGATCCTCGCTTCGGAGGCAACCTTCGATGTCGTGCGCGAGCTCTTCGTCGGCGTACCGGCGAGTTCGCTCCCGCTTCGCGGCCTCAAGCGATTGCACTCCGCCTATGTTATTCGCGGGCTTACGCGCCGCGCGGGCAGCGAATCGGCGATCTCGTTACCACGACGCGAGAGTGTGGCACGAACGGTCCTGCGCGAAGAGGAACCGACAACGCTCTACGAAGCCGCCGAAGCGACGCCCGCAGCATCGGTCGACGAGCGCGTTGCCGCCAACGCCCCCGCTCGCGCGGAGCGCTTTCTCGCGCCGACGCATCTACGACCCGAATCGGCGCGCTTCTCGCAACTCGACGACGAGCAAGCGGTGCTCCCCGACCCTCCGCTGGTCACCGGAACCTACGAGGACGACCAAGGACCGCCGATTCAACTACCGCCCTAACCCGAGCACATCTACCTCGGCCCGCCGCGCGTTGATAGAGGTGCGGGTAGAGCTCCGCAAGGTCGCGAATATCGACACCGTGAGCGACGATGCCGAACGCCTGATGGAACGGGTGCGAGCGCGCGATGCAGTTGCCTTCGAACAGCTCTACGACGAACATCATCGTATCGTCTGGTCGATTGCGATGCGA